>DUSF01000048.1 GCA_012842745.1 Bacillus sp. (in: firmicutes)
ATCCTCCTTTCAAACTCCAGTAAATTACCCTCTTTATTTTGACCAAAAAAGAAAAAAATTCTCGCTAAAAAGTCGAAAAAAGTAACTTTTTTTAAAATGAATTGCATCTTCTACTCTTTCATACTATTATAGTTTTTAGGGTGTTTTTGAAATTTTAGGAGGGATACATAGTGAGATTTGAAGGAACGGGGCTTGATGACAAAGTATACGATATTTCACTTTTACAAAAAGTACTAGGTGAAGAACATTTACTACAGAGAGAACAATGGGATTATGAACGTGTATCGTTTGACCGTAAATTTGAACAATTAGATACGAATGAAGTTTTTTATTTACGTGTTCAAGGATATGCTGTGGAAGGTACTAATGTTGATTCAAAGCATGCTAAAATTAAGCTTTTAACACCCATTTTAGGAAAGCATTACTACCCACATGGCGTTGAATATGGGGAAGATGAAGTTTTCCCAAATAATGTAGTGGAAAAATCTAAAGCAATTCTTGAATCAGTAAGCCAAAAACTAGCGGCTGCAAAATAATCTTTTTTCATAAAAAACCGATAGTACAAAAAAGGTCTGATCTCCATTTACAGGAGTCAGACCTTTTTAGTCAGCATTTTCTATAAATACATTATTAATCGTCCTTTAAGCGGACTGAATCAATCATTACATTTACGTTTGTTACTTCGATACCAGTCATGATTTTTATTTCTTCAATAATTGTTTTTTGAAGCTCCGTACAGAGTCCACAAATATCTTCATTTAGATAGACCGATACTTTAATCGTAATGAGCAATTCACCCTCATCTTGATCAATGCTAATTCCTCTTTGGTTGCCTTTTTTATTGACAACTCTAATAAAATCATCCTTAAAATCCGAAACAGTGCCATGAATGCCCTCCATTTCATCAATAACAATCGATGAAATAATCGCGAAAACATCTTCAGAAATACTAAGCGTTCCCTTTTCGAGTATTCTCGTAATCATCTTTATTCCCCCATTAAATGAATCCTCTACCTTATTCTATGATATGCTTTCTTTTTTTAATTCCCACATTAAAAATGAAACTTCTTTATTAACGCAACGCATTCCAAGTTTTTCTAAAATTTTAATCGATCCAATATTACGTTCATCACATTCAGCGGTTATTTTTTTTATTCTTTTATCGAGAAATACGTAACGAACAACAGCTTGTACAGCTTCAAAACAATAACCTTGCCTTCGATAGGAATAAACTGTTTCGTATCCGAGGTCAATCGTACTAGCGTCATCTGCCACCTGTTTTAATCTAATAGAGCCAATCACAGTTCTTATTTCAGGCGCAATCATTAACCAAATTTGCAAGCTCCTTTTAGCCGCATTTTTCTCTAACATTTCAATATAATAAGGGAGAAGACTTTTTAACTGGGTAGAAGGCCAATCGTTAGGCAACGCAAGCGGTGAACGCTCCTCTAATTTTTCTCGATGCAAAATTACTGATTTTGCCAAATCCAACGGACACTCCATTACTAATAACCGGTCTGTAAAAATTGGCGACAAAATCAACATCTCCTTTATTTTTATGGTTGTGGAGAAGGGAGGGCGATCGCTTCTTTTGACTCTTTTTGTTTTTCTTCTTTAACCCATTGAAAAAATACAAAGGTAAGCACAGTTCCATACGAAATTTCTTGCATAATCTTCATAATAACACCACCTAGCTGCTGATCATGAAGCGGTGGTAGCCATGAAAACATTTGTGGACTACCAATATCAATATTTGATAGCATGCTGACTGGCACACATAACTCTAATGCTTTAGCCCAAGCAACTGGATTTGTATACGTCTGATACAATGGCACATCAGAAAAAATAATTAACGCACATGCTGGTGTAAGCAGCACACCATCTGCAAAAATATAAGCCAACTTTTGCAATCCACTTAATTTGCGGTATTCAGAAAGCGGACAAATAAGAGGCCACCACATGATTAAGGCAGCGATAAAAATAGTCGTTGTAACAAGAGCATGAAGCACGATATTTGTTTTAACAGCATCAAATATAAATGGAAAATGATAGAGTGAGAAAACGCCATTAAATAAAAGAACAGCGAATAAAGGTTTAGTTACGAACAAAAACGGCTGTCTAATGTATCTCTTTGCCAACACCTTTTGATAAAGCCAATTGGGGATTGCATGAATCAACAATGGAGGCAATACTAAATATAATACCGACATTTGTGCCATATGGATGCTAAAATTCAAATGTCCTAACAAATCAACAGGACTTCCCTTCACAATATATAATAGCACGAGTGAAGTTATGAACAAGATTGCTTGTTTTTCAGTCACCCGCCTAACAAGCAGGAAGTACATCGCCCCTATGACGATTAAACTTATTAAAAACCAAGGACTCCACATTGCCTTAAAACCAAAAATACTCAGTTTCTCAAGCATGATCTTCACCTCAAACTTATTGCTTTCTTACTACTTCAAAAGGGACCCTGCAAAAAGCCAGGTCCCATTTTCAATCATTACTTACCACCATACAATCGTCATCAAGGCAATAACTGTCACTGCAGCGAGTAATATAGCCGTAAAAATAAACATTATTGGTGCTTCATGCCCTTTATGACTCATGTGCATGAAATAAAACAATTGAAACATAACTTGGACAATCGCCAGAACCATTATAAATGGCGCGACAAACCACATATTAATAACATCAGCAAAAACTACTGCGGCAAAGGCAAGAATAGTAAGAACAATTGTTAACGCAAAGACAATAAATTGTTGATTCATTTCTTCCTTATTCGCAGCTTTTCTAAGCTCCCACTTCGTTTCTGTCGATGAATTTGAATTCATAGTCATTCTTTAGCCCACCTTTCCCATTAAGTAAACAACTGAAAAGATGAATACCCAAACAACGTCAATAAAATGCCAATACAAACTCGCTACATAAAACTTCGGCGCTGTGTATAAACTAAGATTACGCTTAGAGTTGCGAACTAATAAAGTGGTAATCCAACAAAGTCCAAAAGCTACGTGCGCTCCATGAAATCCTGTTAATGTATAGAAAGATGAAGCAAAAGCATTTGTTGTGTATTTTAATCCTTCGTGAACATAATGATTGAACTCATAAATTTCAAGGACAAGGAAACAAGCACCGAGAATGACCGTAACCCACATCCATATAAGCATGCCTTTGTAATTATTATTTTTCATTTGATAAATCGCATAGACGCTCGTCAAACTGCTAAATAATAAAAACATTGTCGCTAAAAATACTAATGGTAATGAGAAAAGTTCATTAGGTGATGGCCCATTTATCGTCGAATGACGTAAAGCTAAAAACGTCCCGAATAACGATGCAAACATAACGGTTTCTCCGCCGAGAAACAACCAAAAACCGATAAATTTATTTTTCCCTTCCATCGTCGCTTTTTCAGGTTCCGCTGGAAAGTTTTCTCGTGTCAAAGCTTGTTCAGCTGCCATTATGCTTTTAAACCTCCTTCTCGCTCAAGGTCTTCTTTGTGGATATGATAGCCGTGATCATCTTTAATTGAGCGAACAAACATTGCTCCAAACATAATTACAAGACCAATAATTCCTACGCTTAAAGCAAGCTTATTCGTACCTAAATCATGATACATAAATCCGAATCCTGATACAAATAGACCTACAGATATAACAAACGGAAGAAACGATCCATTAGGCATATGAATATCGCCAAGTGGCTCTGCTGGTATTAGTTCCTTATTGCCATTCATTTTTTCATACCAAACAGGGTCTAAGCTGCGAACAAGCGGCAATTGTTTAAAGTTGTATTCCACTGGTGGAGAAGAAACCGCCCATTCTAGTGAACGCCCATCTCCCCATGGGTCTGGACCAACTTCCTCTTTGCTGAAGAAAGACATCACCATATTAATAACAAGTAAAACAACTGCAATTGCCATTAAGATTGCACCAATTGTACTTACAAAGTTTGCTGTATCCCAGCCTTGGTTTGGCAAATATGTAAATACACGGCGCGGCATTCCCCAAAGCCCAAGGAAATGTTGAATAAAAAATGTTAGATGGAAACCGATATACCATACCCAGAACGTGATTTTTCCTAACGTTTCGTTCATCATTTTTCCGAACATCTTCGGCCACCAGAAATGCATGCCTGCAAAAAGACCTAAAACAATACCACCAACAATGATGTAATGGAAATGGGCAACAACAAAGTAACTGTCATGGAACTGGTAATCCGCTGCAGCTGAAGCAAGCATAACACCAGTAACCCCACCCATTACGAATGTCGGAACGAACCATGTAGCATAAAGCATCGGGGTTGTATAGCGAATATTACCGCCCCACATTGTAAATAACCAGTTAAATACTTTTATTCCCGTTGGTACACCAACCGCCATTGTTGCTACCGCAAAAATAGAGTTTACAACAGGGCCCATACCAGTTGTAAACATATGGTGAGCCCAAACCATGAAGCCGATAAAACCGATTAAAACTGTGGCAAATACCATTGATGTATAACCAAAGATACGTTTTCGTGAAAATGTTGAAATAATATCTGAGAAAATCCCGAAAGCAGGCAATACTAAAATATATACTTCTGGATGACCAAATATCCAGAATAAATGCTCCCAAATAATTGTATTTCCACCAAGAGCAACATTAAAAAAGTTAGAGCCGAACAAACGATCAAACATCATTAAGAATATGCCCACTGTTAATGGTGGGAAGGCAAATAAGATTAACGATGACGAAACAAAAACTGTCCATGTAAACATCGGAAGTCTCATAAATGTCATCCCAGCTGTACGCATTGTAATAACCGTAGCTAAAAAGTTAATCGCCGATATTAATGTTCCAAAACCGGAAATCTGCAAACCGATTAAATAAAAATCAACACCATGGCTCGGGTCTGCCATCGCCAGTGACGCATAGTTCGTCCACCCTGCTCCCGGCATTCCACCTAAAAACCAACCAAAGTTAAAAAATAATGCACCAAAGAAAAATAACCAAAAGCCAAGTGAATTTAAAAATGGAAAAGCAACGTCCCGTGCCCCTATTTGAATCGGAACGACTGCGTTCGCTAAAGCAAATATTAGCGGCATCGCAACAAAAAATAACATTGTTGTACCATGGGCTGTTAATGCTTCATTAAACGCAGTGCCAACTAGAAAATTATTTTCCGGATACATTAATTGAATCCGCATTAACAGTGCCTCTAAACCACCAATGACAAAGTGCAATAATCCTGCAAAAAGATATAAATGGGCAATTTTTTTATGATCTACTGTCGTTAAGTAGTCCCAGATAATTGCGCCAACACCCCTTTTTTGTACCAATGTACTCACTTTTTGGACCTCCCTCTTCTCTATTTATTTTCCTTTGAAAGCGTAAGCAAGTATTCAGTTACCGCTTCGATTTCATTTGGTTTCAAATTATATGTGCCCGTCATTTTATTTCCTGGTTTCATTGTTTCAGGGTCTGAAATCCAAGCATGAACATTTTCGGGTGTCATATCTTTAATCCCGGCAACACGCTCACGGTCTGCAAAGTTAGACAGATTTGGTGCAAGTCTTGCAACTACTGGTCGTGAATCATTAGAATCAACAGCATGACAACCTGCGCAGCTTTTTGCAAAGATTTCTTGGCCAGCCTTAGCAGTTGCTTCTGTCGGTACTTCTGTTGGTCGCTGCATAGTAACAACCCATTCTTCATAATTCTCTTTTGATAAAACCTTTACCTTGAAATCCATCAAAGCATGTGATGGGCCGCAAAGTTCAGCACATTTCCCATAATAAACCCCTTCTTCATAGGCATGGACCCACATATAATTTTCATTATCTGTGTTCGTGTCTATTTTTCCCGCTAATGCCGGAATCCAAAATGAATGTTTCACATCTCCTGCTGTTAACTTTAAATAAACCTTTTCTCCAGCTGGAATCACTAAGTCCTGTGCTGTAATGATTTGTTCTTCTGGATACTCAAATTCCCACCAATAAAGCTTCCCAGTAACATTTACTTGCAATGCATCTTTTGGAATGTTTTCTTTACTAGCATCCAATTTGAATGTTGCAGAAACAGTTGGAACAGCAATAATCATTAGAATGACAATCGGAATAACAGTCCAAATAATCTCTAATTTATGACTGCCTTCAATTTGCTTAGGAATCTTATTTTCATTCTGTTTTGTTCTGCGAAACTTAATGGAAACATAAATGAAAATGACAATGACAACAACGGTTACAAACGCCATGAGAATTGTTGTTAACATCATCAGGTCAAACACCATTTCAGCATTTTTACCTCCTGGTGTAAGGGTCGACAAAAACGGCTCCCCACCACAGCCAGCTAAGATTAGCAAAAGCATTAAAACTACCACAAACAAACGACTTTTCCCTCCTACACGATTCATTTCATCCTAACCCCTCTTTCTTTTAATAAATCTATTTATTTAAATACCTCTCAACATTATTAACATGATGAAAGGTATTTTATAACATCATATGTATGATAGACTTCTTTTCTTTATAACGATTACATAATCCCTTACATTTCGACACTTTTTACCATTTTGATACTTTTAAAACTAAAATGTTTAAAAAGTATGTCGAAAAAGTGCTAGTGAGAAACCTCACTAGCTTTCTTCTAAATCGTTACAATGACCATCAATACAAAAATAATCGTCAAATAGTTTAAAGAATAAATAAACATCCACTTTGACCATTTCAAATCTTCTTTCATGAAAAAACCATAAATACCCAACACAAACCAACCTACACTTAACAGTAAAGATACGGTTAGAAAGACTGGACCTAATGCTGTTAAGAAAAATGGCAACGGTAGCAAACAAGCAACAAAGGCAACAATATGTCTCTTTGTTACTGCAAAACCTTTTACAACTGGCAGCATCGGAACTCCAGCCTTCTTATATTCCGCACACTTTTTCATTGCTAATGCATAAAAATGTGGCGGTTGCCAAATGAACATAATAAGAAATAAAACCCACGCTTCAATTGATAGAGTAGGGTCAATCGCTGCCCAGCCAATTAACGGTGGTGCAGCACCTGAAAAGCTGCCAACAACTGTATTAATTGGATGCCTGCGCTTAGACCAGAGCGAGTATAAGACGACATAAGTAAACCATCCTATAAACCCGATAATAGCAGCTTGAGGCGATGCCAATAATAATAATAGTAAACCGATTAATGATGCTGACCATCCAAGCATTAAAACCTTTGTTAAGCCAATACTTCCTGTTACGGTTGGCCTTGTTTTCGTGCGTTCCATGATATGGTCTATATCACGGTCGATATAATTGTTCAAAACGCATGCTCCAGCCATTACTAATGCATTCCCAAACATTCCAAGCAACACTTTATCAATACTAGCAATAAATGTTTGATTTGTGAAATAGAGCGCAAGCCAAATACCAGTAAAAGCTGTAATTAAATTAGAATTTATAATTCCAATTTTAACAAGGGAAAGCAAATCATTCCACAAGGAACTTGTTTGAATTTCACTCTCTTTAAGAGTAGTAGCGTCAAACATCGGATTAGCAGCTCTACTCATAATTCTAGAGTTTTCCATCGACTATTTTTCCTCCTTTACCTTTGTCCAAAGCTACAATTTCCTAAAAATAGCCAACTAGCAAAAAAATATTATAATTGTGATAAATATCATAGAAATATATCTCATCTTTATTAAACCATAAATCGTGAAGAATTTGTTAAATAATAATGAAAATATTTTTACAATTACTATAATGTCAAATTAAAACCACCTCCACTAAGGAATGAGCTACCTTTCAATCTCAAAACAAAACGATGTTATAAGTATCCCATATTCTCTTCTGTAGAACTACTATTTATATATTTTTTATTATATTAATGTTATAATCAATAGAAATATGAGTAATAAGATAGAATAAATGATGATTATTCTTAATCTATTCACACATTTGACAAAAACATACCTAATTTCTATTTCGTATGTGTGATATATTTATCATAAATAACGTAATAATCACTATTTTTTTATACTTTTTATAAAGAAGGTGAGGTCAACTTGAATAGAGGATTAAAAGTTTTATCTGTCGCGTCAAGTATCGTCATGCTTTTTGTTCTTATTGGCGGTGCACTTGTTACGAAGACTGGTTCTGGTATGGGCTGTGGTCGTTCATGGCCGCTTTGTAACGGAAAATTTCTTCCCGGTGATATTACATCTGAACTAATTATTGAACTTTCACACCGACTAGTATCTGGACTATCAATTATCTTAGTCGTAACTTTGGCTGTTTGGTCTTGGAAAAAAGTTGGACATATAAGGGAAGTTAAGTTTCTTTCATTTTTATCGGTGTTCTTCTTAATCGTTCAAGCGTTGCTTGGAGCAGGGGCCGTTATTTGGGGTCAAGATCCGGTCATTATGGCATTGCATTTTGGAGTTTCATTAGTATCAGTTGCATCTGTCTTTCTATTAATGTTACTTATTTTTGAAATAGACAAAAAATTTGATGCCGACTCTTTAATTATTGATAAAGGCTTGCGGGCGCAAATTTATGCTATCAGTATTTATTGCTATATGGTTGTCTATACTGGTGCACTTGTTCGTCACAAAAAAGCACATTTAGCCTGTTTAGATTTCCCATTTTGTGATAACAGTGCTATGTTCTCATTACCTACTAACGAGTTTGAATGGGTGCAAATGGGGCATCGCTTTGCAGCTACCATTTTCTTTGTATGGCTAATCCTTTTATCAATTCGAATTATTAAACAATATCGCATAAAACGAGTATTGTACTGGAGTGCTATTTCGTCCATTATCTTAATCATCCTACAACCTTTATCAGGTGCACTTATTATTTATACAAGAGTAAATTTATATGTGACATTAGCACATGCTACGTTTATTACAGTTTTATTCTGTGTCCTAAGCTATCTAATTCTTTTATCTTCGAGAAGTAAGAAAAACAAAATAAAACAATATAAAAAGATTGCCTAGACTAGAGGCAATCTTTTTTATGCTTGCTTTAACTTTGCATACATTGCGATATTATTTAGAATTCCCATTGATATCATTATCAACACTAATGATGAACCACCATAACTTACGAACGGGAGAGGTACACCTGTGATTGGTAATAGTCCTGTCAATGCACCAATATTAACGAAAGACTGAATGCCTATCATACCTGAAATCCCGATAGCAATTAAACTACCAAACGGATCATTAGCCTTCATCGCTACAGTAAATCCCTTCCAAACAATAAAGAGTAACATGAATAAGACAAAACCAACACCAAAGATTCCAAGTTCTTCTGAAATAATCGCCATAATAAAATCAGTATGCGGCTCGGGCAGATAGCCAAATTTTTGGATGCTTTTTCCTAAACCTTCCCCCGTAACACCACCAGCAGCAATGGCAATATAAGAATTAATAAGCTGGTATCCATTCTTATCAGCTATATCTTCATGAAAAGGATTATACGCAGCTGTAATGCGACCTAACTGCACCTCCGATAAAAACGGATATAAAAGAATTGCTCCAACTACAGCCACGAGCATCAATCGGCTAAGATGTTTGAGACGAATGCCTGAGCAAATAATGATCATTCCCGCTGTAGCTAAAATGAGCAGAGCCGTTCCTAAGTCTGGCTGCTTGTACACTAGGAAAAATATTATGAAAATAAACGTTAATGGTGGACCAAATGCGGGCGCGAACCTTTCAATATACGATTGTTTATTAGAAAAAACACCCGCTAAGTAAATAATGACACCAAGTTTTATAAACTCTGCTGGCTGAAAGCCCAAAAAACCTCTTGTCGCATTATTAGTTGTCGTTCCAAAAAGCAAAACAGCTATAAGTATTATTGGTGCCCCGAAAAAAATCAGCTTTAAAAACCTTTTATATATTTTATATGGAAAGATTAAAAAAAACATATAAATAAGTACGCCAAGAAAAAACCACCGTAATTGTTTTAAGAAAAACAAATCAGGTGTTCCCTCGTATTCATCAACAGCAACAACCATACTTGAACTATAAATCATAATAATGCCGAATAAACTTAAAATAATCGGCGCCAATACAAGTGTATAATCATAAGATTTTATTATTTTTTTTACCATAAGTCGTTCATCCTTATATTAACAGCCTAATTATTTATTTTTTAAAGAGGCTTCATGAAGGGATGATAGCTCCCTTTCCAACGACTCAAGCAATGCTTTCCCATTGGTATCATCAACTAACCCAAGACGGACGGCAAAATCGATTTCACGCGATAAACCAAACATTTGCGTATCTAACACTTCCTCATATAAAGGACATTGAGGCATTGTTAAATTATCCATTTGTACTTTGATTAGCTTCAATATTTTATCAGCATCAGCCTTAAGAAGGGCATATGCCTTTTCTTTATGATTTAGGGCAACCTCTGAAGACACGTTCATCCCTCCAATTAAAAGAGTCCATTCTATCTTTTAATCTTATCGTCATATGGACAAAAATGCAAGAATTGTAGCTCATACATATGACATATGAAAATGAAAATTTTATACTGGAAAAGGAAGGATAAATGAAAGTGAGGAATTATAATGGATGATGTCATTTACTTGGAGGAAACGTCCAATTTAAGCTAACAATTGATTCAAGTATATTAAAAAATTAATTTTTGCGTAAGAGGCTGATTTGTCAGCCTCCTCATTTATAATAAATCGGCTGCCAACTGCGCGAGTGTCGATCTTTCGCCTTTTACAAACTTGACATGACCGCTGATTTTCTCTTGTTTAAATTTTTCAACAACATATGTTAACCCATTGTTATATTCATCAAGATACGGATGGTCAACTTGCTCAGTGTCACCCATTAGCACAATTTTACTTTTTTCCCCTACTCTCGTTAAGATTGTTTTGACCTCATGCTTTGAAAGGTTTTGGGCCTCGTCAATAATAATAAATTGTTCGGGGATGCTTCTCCCTCTTATATAGGTGAGAGCTTCTACTTGAATGGATCCCATTCCCGCTAATATAGCGTCAAGTTCACCTGGTTTTTTTGTATTAAATAAATACTCTAAATTATCATAAATTGGCTGCATCCATGGTCTTAATTTTTCCTCTTTTTCCCCTGGAAGATAGCCAAGATCTTTGCCAACAGGCACAATCGGACGGGCAACTAGTAATTTTTTGTAAATTCCAAGGTCCTCTGTTTGATAAAGGCCGGCTGCTAATGCTAATAATGTTTTTCCTGTTCCTGCTTTTCCAATTAATGTAACAAGCGGTATATCTGGACGAAGGAGTAGCTCAAGGCCCATTGTTTGTTGAACGTTCCGCGCTTTAATGCCCCAAACATGGTCCTTATCGAAGAAACATTTTTTAACGTATTTTACTTTCTCATCAACGATGCCAAGCGCAGATTGCGATGTCCCTAATACATCCTTCATAATAACGAATTGATTTGGCAAGTAGCCGTATACTGGAAGTTTCGTAATTTCTAGTTGCGTCTTTTCATAAAACTCGTTCAAAAGGTCCTTGCTAACATAGACAGTTTGGAAGCCTGAATAAATATTGTCATCATATTCAACAACCCGATCACTTAAAAAGTCTTCTGCTAATAGGCCTACGGCATCAGCTTTTACCCTTACTAACACATCTTTACTAACAAGGATGACTTGTCTGCCTGCTTCTTTTTTCTGCTCCTCTAAATTCAAATTAAGGGCAACCGCCAATATACGATTATCATTCGTTTTTTCATCAAATACTTCCTGTAGCTTTAAAAATGAACGATGATTTAACTCTATCCTAAAGTTTCCGCCATTTTCAAGCGGAATTCCTTTATGAATTTTTCCTTGTGTCCGCAGGCGATCAATTATTTTTGATACTTGTCTTGCGTTTCTCCCAATTTCATCCATATTTCTTTTTTTTGAATCGACCTCTTCTAGGACAACTGCTGGAATCACTACTTCATTATCTTCAAATGCGAAGATTGAATGAGGATCTTGAAGTAATACATTAGTATCTAGTACATAAATTTCCTTCAACACTTCTCCCCCTGACTGTCTGTTTTTATTTCTGATGCTTAAAGGAGATTTTAATTTGGACAGCTTATGATTTAAATATATGATTGGAAGAATAAACTTAGACGAAGAAATAAACAATAAATCATAAACATTATTTTATTAAAATTATATGGAAAGGTTGGGGAAGTGGTGCGAAAATTATCGATAACAGCCATATTATTTTTATTAATAGCCACGGGCTGTGCACAAAATGGGAGTAAAAATGATGTGATAAATGATGTCCAAAATAATAATTTTATTACAGTGAATCAACGAAATGACAATAGTAACAATCCATTAACTGGTGAACAAGCGGCTATGCATTTGGTAGATTTAGCCAATCGAATTCCTGACGTGAAAGATGCAACTGCCGTTGTTGCGGGAAATTATGCTGTCGTTGGTATTGATGTAGACAAGAATTTAGATCGGTCACGGGTTGGTGTCGTTAAATATTCTGTAGCTGAAGCTTTGAAAGATGACCCTTATGGTGCCAACGCTGTTGTAGTCGCAGACCCTGATATAGTCGAGCGGCTAAGAGAAATGCGTAGGGACATTCAAGATGGCAGGCCGATTGCAGGTGTTATGAATGAATTATCGGCCATTGTTGGTCGACTTATGCCGCAAATTCCTTACGACATCAATACAGATGAAAGCCCGAATGAACAAAATGAGAAGCAGCTGCCAAAGGGTGAAAAACAACAGCTTAACAATATTCAAAAAGAACAATCAAAACAGCAATAAATGAAAAAAGCTTAGTCGAGACTAAGCTTTTTTCATTGCATCCATAACTTGTCGATCCAACTTTGCTGCTGCTTCTTGATCATATGTTTTCTCGTAAACAATATCAGCTGATATTTTCGAGCCATAAAACATGACATCACGAACAGCATCAATCTTTATTTCAATTAAAGCAAGTTTTAAAGGAACGCCTACGAGCTTTTCTTCTTTTACTTGAGCGTCACCGCTAATAGAGTAAGTTGTGCCATTTGCTATTGTTGTTAGCACAACCTTTTGATTATTTTTGATGTTTTCGACAATTCTTGAACGGTTATCAACAGCGAAATAAATAGTATGTTCATTCGGAGCATATGCCCATGAAATTGCATTAACATTTGGACCCTTTGTTTCAAAATCAATCGTTGCAATCGTTGCAAACCTTTCCTTTTGTAATATAGGGAATAAGTCGTCGGTTAGGCGGTGTTCCATTTGATTAGCCATAACAATCCTCCATTTCATTGAGATTATTATTTCATACTATACCCTTTTTTAAAGAGAATTGAAACCTGCTACTTAAAATTATTTGTTTTTTCACTTATAATGAATGTCGAGGTGAATGAAATGAGAGTGAAATGCATTCTTTGTGATAAAGTAAATATTGTAGACGATGAATCACCAATAGCGAAAAGATTACGAAATCGCCCAATTCATACATATATGTGTGATGCTTGTAATGAAAGAATTAGTACGAAGACAGAGGATCGAAAGGCGACAGGAAAGTTTAAACTTTATAAACATAGCCATTTTGGAGAAGAATGGTAGAAAAAAGCTAGCAAGCACGTTTTGTGCCTACTAGCTTTTTTACTTTATTCTTCAATAATCGGATATTTATGTGGCTCTCTTTCGATGGCATCTAGCATAAAATCAATTAATTCCCTAGGAAAACGCATTGATTTTTCTTCGCCATCAAGAATGTAGTGCACATAATATAACTCTTCAGTCTCTTCCAAGCGAAGTACCGTTTCAATCATATGCTCTTCTTTTAGAACGTTGTCAAAATGTTCAAGAGTCTCTTTAGCTGCTTTATCATTTGGCCTTGCATCACTAACAACTTTTATGCTTAACCAGTTAAAAAAAGCATCCTGCAAACTTTTCACAACTAAAAACCCCTTTGGCTGTTTTTTCAGGCTTTCTTTTGCTCCTTCCGCTGCTGATGCAAGCGAAAACGATATATACCAAGTACGACTGCTGTAATTAATAAACCTTCTGCAACGGGTAAGCGAACGCCCAACAAAGTGAGAGGTGAACAGCCGATTAATAATAAAATATAGACGATAATTGTTTTAAAAACTGAAAGTTTTTGGGCAAATCCTAGATTAAAGACAATAATCGTTAAAACAACAATTATAATGTAAAGAAGGAGCATTCCTCTTTCAATATTATTGTGGACACCAACAAGTTCAGCAAAGGCTGACAGCATCGAAGGATCAATTTGCGTTACTTCCGCCATAAAAGCCACTCCTCTCACCTGTTATTCCTACTTTATTCTACTGTGGCATATTTCTTTTTCTTTGCCGCTTTTTCACGTTCATTTGTAACTAATATTTTCTTCCGCAATCTTATAGACTGTGGTGTGATTTCACAATACTCATCATCATTTAAATACTCTAACGATTGCTCCAATGACATTAATCTTGGTTTTTTAATCGTTACAGTTGTATCTTTAGTTGCTGAACGTACATTGGTAGCGTGCTTTGCCTTCACAATATTAACAGATAAATCATTTTCACGAGTATGTTCCCCGACAATCATACCTTCGTACACTTCAGTTCCAGGCTCAATAAAAATAACACCGCGATCTTCTAATGCTTGAATACTGTACGCAGTTGCTTTTCCAGCTTCAATCGAAACAAGTACACCTTGGCGGCGTCCACCAACTTGTCCGTGTACAATCGGTTTGTAGCTATCAAATGAATGGTTGATAATCCCAAAACCACGGGTTAATGTCATAAAATCTGTTGTATAGCCGATTAGACCTCGTGATGGAATTAAAAATTCCAAACGCACTTGACCATTCCCGTTATTTACCATATCTAACATTTCGCCTTTTCTTGTGCCTAATGATTCGATGATTGCACCAGTGTTTTCTTCTGGAACATCAATTTGCACACGCTCGACTGGCTCACATAAAACACCATCGATTTCGCGAACAATAACCTCTGGCTTTGACACTTGTAATTCATAGCCTTCCCGGCGCATATTTTCAATTAAAATTGATAAATGAAGCTCCCCTCTACCTGAAACAACCCAAGCATCTGGTGACTCCGTATTTTCAACGCGTAAGCTTACATCAGTTTCCAATTGCTGACGAAGTCGTTCTTCAATCTTTCGACTTGTAATCCATTTTCCTTCACGCCCAGCGAACGGACTGTTATTCACTAGAAAGGTCATTTGTAATGTTGGCTCATCAATTCTTAAAAGCGGTAAAGCTTCCTGATGCTCAGTAGGGCATACAGTTTCACCAACATTTATTTCCTCCATACCAGAGACAGCCACTAAATCGCCAGCATATGCTTCCGCAATTTCCATCCGTTTCAAACCAATAAAGCCAAAAATTTTCGTTACCCGAAACTGCTTTATTGAACCATCGAGCTTCATTAAGGCAACTTGTTGACCAACCTTCATTGTTCCTCTAAAAATACGACCAATCCCGATTCGACCAACATAATCATTGTAATCTAGAAGCGCAACTTGGAATTGTAGCGGCTCCTCACGATTATCAACTGGTGCTGGAATATGCTCAATAACTGATTCGAAAAGAACAGTCATATCCGCATCTTGTTTATCTGGCGTTAAACTTGCTGTACCATTTATTCCTGAGGCATAAATAACAGGAAATTCTAATTGATCTTCATCAGCGCCTAACTCAATAAATAAGTCTAAAACTTCATCAACAACCTCTTCTGGTCTTGCAAAATCACGGTCAATTTTATTAACAACGACAATTGGTGTTAATTTTTGCTCGAGCGCTTTTTTCAAAACGAAGCGCGTTTGCGGCATACATCCTTCATAAGCATCGACTACAAGTAATACACCGTCAACCATTTTCATGATGCGCTCAACTTCGCCGCCAAAATCAGCATGTCCTGGTGTATCCATAATATTAATGCGAGTACCATTATAATTAATAGCAGTATTTTTCGCTAAAATGGTAATCCCACGTTCTCTTTCTATATCATTAGAATCCATCGCTCTTTCATCAACATTCTCGTTTGAACGAAATGTCCCTGATTGCTGCAATAGCTTGTCTACTAATGTTGTTTTCCCATGATCTACGTGCGCAATAATGGCAATGTTTCTAATATCTTGTCTTAAATTCAAACTTGTCATCTCCTATATACTCTTTCAAATTTTATGTTATAGTTTAAGTTGTATTCGGTATTTTATTACAACTTAAAAATTATAACACAATCAAATCAAAATGGAATAAATGAATTATTGGGAGTTGACAAAAAGTGAAAAAAATCAACTTTTTATTTTTAGGATTAGCCATTGCGACTACACTTTCTTTAGCATCTATTGGTATAGCGATTGCCGAAGAAAGTATACTTGGAATTATCCTAGCTATCGTTGCAACCGTGCTAATTACAGGTTTTAGTTTTATGTTGAAAAAAAGAATGCGTGAAGCAAACAAGTTGTAAAACCAATTCAATAGAAAACACCGTTTTCGCCCTTAATTAAATTCCATCAACTGTTGATTGCAATAACCAGTTGATGGAATAAAACTTTATTTAGATTTAGCAAAAAAATTATTTAAAATATATTCATGTAAGCCTGGCTTTGCAACAAATACTGGTGTTTGCCGAGCCAACATGTCCAAAGGACCTCCTTTCACCGAGCTAACTTTACCCCCAACCTCTTCAACGATAATTTTGCCAGCAGCAAAATCCCATGGAGATAATCGCAGTGATAAGTACCCATCTAATTTCCCGGCAGCTACATAGGCCATTTCAATCGTTGCTGAGCCAAATGAGCGTGTCCCTCGTACATTTTTAATTAAAGCAGGAATAATCTTCGCGTCAATTCGTTCTTTTTCAAAGCCCCATGCTGCATTAATTCCAAATACCGCTTGTCCGATATCGATGGATTGTAGCATTGGCAGCTTTTCATCATTTAAATAAGCACCTTCCCCTTTTATAGCATAAAAAAGGTCATCAGCTGCTACATCATAAATAAACCCGATAATCCCGACGCCATTATGGTAAACTCCTACCGAAATAGCAAAATGGCGTTGCATATGTACAAAATTCATCGTTCCATCAATTGGGTCAATAATCCAAACCGTACCGTTCATTGATGATACATCATCACCCTGTCCTTCCTCACCTAAAATACGATGTGAAGGATATTTTTCATGAATTTTATTAATAAAAAATTGCTCGATTTGTTTATCCATATTTGTGACAAGATCCGACGCATTTGTTTTAAATTTTATCGTTAATTCATCTTTAAATGATGAACGAATTTGTTCCCCGCCATCTAAAACAAGATTTTTCGCGAAAGTAAAAACATTTTTCCAGTCATTTTGCAAAACAATATCCTCCTCTAAAGCTCTCTTTCAATTCATTATAATGTAAAATTACCATTATGTATAATTTCTCACAAAAATACCGCGCATAAAAGAACGAACCACCAAGGGTTCGCCAATTTCTGTTTATGCTTTTAACCGAAGCATTTCTTGTCGAAATTGCTCTAAGATTAATTTTGACTTTTTAATCTGCGCTTCATCCTGTGCTAACATTGCATCGAATAATGTTGCCAATTCATAATCAATCTCGAGTCTAAGCACAGGTAGTCTTTTTTCCGCTTCATTTCGTTTTATTACTTTTACAACTTGCTTCACCGTGCAAACACCCCTTTTCCTTAAAATCAGCCAATTTCATAACTCCGGAATCATCTTGTTCTTCTAAATCTTTGTATATACTATGAACATTAACAATAATTTGGAACAAAATTGATTTATTAACCTATACTTTTCCATCAAAAAAAGTTTCAAACTTTACTTTTTTTAAAAAATAATAAAGTCTAAATCTGGCAAGTTTTGGCCATAATATGGATAAAAAATCGGAGGAGAAGGTTAGTATGAAAAAAATTTTCCCATTAAACGACAACTCATGCACAATCATCTATGTAACGGATACAACCCCAATTAAAAATATCCCTCACGGTGCAAAAATCCCGGATGGAATCACCATTGAAAATCGTAATGAAAAGATTGTCTATGATATTAGCGGCCTCTATTTGGTAGATTATACGTTAGGTGATGCATGGAGTGAAGGCAGTGTAGTTGTAGCAAAATAGGATTCCGTCAGCCATGAGCGTATTCTCTCAACCTTGGAGTGAAAATACTGAAACGTTTAGGCTGTCATGGAGACTCTATATATTGAAAGTAACGTTTTAAAAGTACCTTTCACAACATTTATGAATTCCTCACCATTTTGTAATAATGGATCATTTGCTGCGAAATGCCTTCCAATTAAAAATTCCCCTTTCTTCGTGTCACGGAAACGAGTCAAGCCTTTCTGCATTTCTTCACTATTTCCAACCGGGAATGCCGCTTTTTGTGTATGATCCAAAGAAATGACAAAGTCAGCTGGAATTGTTTTTAATAAATTGCTATTATTAAGCAAAGCCTCTCCAATTGCCGCTTTATTTGGCAGTTCATAAATAAAAGCAAGCCAAATAAAAACATGGTCATCAAATAAACCTACTTGAAAATGGGGATGCTTTTTATACCCACGCTTATTTGCAGCGATTGCTAACCATGTATCTTTAGGCGGATTAACCGTCCGGCGCGCGTGTTTTGCAATATGTAAATACATTTCATTTCCTACTAACATCGATAATTCGTCAACAAGGATTGGTCCGATTTCCTTGAATTTCGGCTGAATTAACGCGCGGATTAATTCCATTCGCTCTTCTAGCCCACTAACTGTAAATACATCAAAATCTTTTTGTAAAAAACCATTAAAATTCACGTTTATTTCACTCCTAAAAAAAACAAAGAGTACCTTACACCTCTTTGTCTATCATGTTTTACATTTTTATCTTTTGTCCTTCATTTGTTTCCCTTGCTTTCTTTACTGTATGATAGCAAGAATAACCTGTTGCTTTATCAAATTGCCCACATATTTGTTTTTCCTCACCTTTACTTGGAACAATCTCTTTAAAGCGTCGATACGATACCAACAGTTTTTCACGACTGATTCCTTTTTCGTAGGCATCCTCCACACATTGAAAAAAGTAAATCACATCAATCACTTCTTGTTTGTTCCAATCAGGTGATATGGGGTAACTAAAATTTTGCAATATAAGCACCACTCTTTAAAGTTATCCTATTTATTCTGCCCATTTTTTCCTAAGTGATTCCGCTTCTGCAATCATTCTTGCAAACAACTCTTGAACGGTTGGAACATCTTTAATTAGTCCCATAACTTGGCCTGCCCAGCCAAACCCTTCTTTTTCATTGCCCTCATAAATATAGCGCTTATTAGCCTCACCGCTTATGTAGTTCTTAAGATGCTCATAATCGCCGAATTCTTTTTCCAACTCAAGAATTTTCGTTGTAAACTCGCTAGAAATTGCTCTCGCAGGTGCACCAATCGAGCGCTTAATGACTACTGTGTCATTCTCTGTTCCTTCAATCAGTTTATTTTTGTAATGATCGTGGGCATGAACGCATTCTTTTGTCGCGATAAATCTTGTTCCCATTTCGATTCCTTCTGCTCCTAAAGCAAGCGCGGCCATCAAGCCGCGGCCATCACCGATTCCTCCAGATGCAATAACAGGAATGGAAACAGCATCGACAACTTGCGGAATTAATACCATTGTTCCCGTATCCCCTCTGCCAAGATGGCCTCCGCCTTCTTGACCAACGACCATGACAGCATCAGCACCTAATTCCTCCGCTTTTTCTGCTTGACGTCTAGCCGCAACGAGAACAAGCTTCTTAATATCCACACCTTTTAACATTTCGAAGATTGGGGCTGGATTCCCGCCTGTTAACGTAATAACAGGAACTTTCTCATCAACAGCAACCTGAATCATATGCTCATACGGCCTGCCATGGTTGCCAAAGGCAAAATTCACCCCGAAAGGTTTATCAGTTTTTTCTCGCACTTTTCGAATCTCTTCCTTGAGAGCTTCCGGCGTTTCTAATGACATAGCTGTTATTTGCCCTAAACCACCAGCATTTGATACAGCTGCTGCTAAATCAGAATAAGCTAAATAAGCAAGTCCCCCTTGAATAATTGGATATTGAATACGTAGCAATTCAGTAACTCTTGTCTCCCACTTCATGATTATACGTGCCCCCCTATTCCGTATTTCTCCTAGTAACTTTTAGTACATATTTTAAATAGTTCTACATAATATTACAAATTCCTTTTGGAAAATTGATATTTCTACACATTTACAAAAATAGGATAAGGAATGAAGTCGAATTTTCTTGAAAAATTTTATACTTCTGTTAAAATTGATTTGTTTTATGTAATGTTGTAATTTGAACGTATTGAGGTGTCTAATTTGAATCAAAATAAAACTCCCCTTTTTACAGGGTTATTAGAACATACTAAAAAAAATCCATTTCAATTCCATATCCCCGGGCATAAAAAGGGGACAGGTGTTGATCCAGAATTTAAAGATTTCATTGGCGATAATGCGTTTTCGATTGACTTGATAAATATAGGTCCATTAGATGATTTGCATCACCCGCATGGCATCATCCAAGAAGCACAAGAATTAGCGGCAGAAGCCTTTGGCGCTGATTATACCTTTTTCTCTATACAAGGGACAAGTGGTGCCATCATGACAATGATCATGTCTGTTTGCGGACCTGGTGATAAAATTATTATACCTAGAAACGTCCATAAATCAATTATGTCCGCAATCATTTTCTCAGGTGCTACCCCTATTTTTATTCATCCTGAGATTGATAAAAACCTCGGGATTTCCCATGGTATCACAACAGATGCGGTCAAACGAGCATTAAAGAAACACCCTGATGCCAAAGGGGTATTAGTCATCAATCCAACATATTTCGGAATTGCCGCAAACTTAAAAGAAATTGTTGATATTGCTCATTCCTATAATATCCCTGTTCTTGTCGATGAAGCCCATGGTGTTCATATCCATTTTCATGATGAACTACCGATGTCGGCAATGCAAGCTGGGGCAGATATGGCAGCAACAAGCGTTCATAAACTTGGCGGCTCCATGACCCAAAGTTCCATTTTAAATATAAAAGAAGGTCTTGTGTCTGCGAAACATGTTCAAACAATCATAAGCATGTTAACAACGACATCTACTTCTTATTTATTATTAGCATCATTAGATTGCGCTCGTAGACAGCTCGCTATTAAAGGAAAAGAACTCGCCGATAAAGCGATTCGCCTTGCTGAGTCAGCACGAAAACAAATTAACGAAATCCCTAATCTTTATTGTGTTGGCAAAGAAATTCTTGGTACAAAAGCAACATTTGATTACGACCCAACAAAGCTAATTATTTCCGTAAAGGATCTAGGCATGACAGGTCATGAAGTTGAAGTTTGGCTTCGCGAAAACTTTACGATTGAAGTTGAACTTTCTGACCTATATAACATCCTTTGTATTATTACACCAGGGGATTCAGAAGAAGAAATTGGGATTTTAGTTCATGCCCTTAACGAGTTGTCAATAAGTCGTAGTGAATTAAGAGCAGCTACTAAGACAGTGGAAGTCCACGTCCCAAATATCCCGCTATTAGCACTTTCACCAAGAGATGCTTTTTATTCAAAGACAGAAGTCGTTCCTTTTGAAGAGTCAATTGGGCGAATTATTGCAGAATTTGTAATGGTTTACCCACCAGGGATTCCAATATTAATTCCAGGGGAAATTATTTCAAAAGAAAATTTAGATTATATAAGAGAGAATTTGGAAGTGGGTCTGCCTGTTCAAGGACCTGAAGACCCAGAGCTTAAATCAATTCGTGTTATAAAAGAATATCGTGCGATTAAATAAAAGAAGAGTGTGGCCATTGTGCCACACTCCGATTATTTTAATCAATTAACAGATCGTTATTTCTCTTGCTTTTCATGCTTACAGCAATCACAGTTTTTGGCATAAAGCGTTGTCACTTTTTCATCTTCAAAGTGCTCAATGGTGTTCTCACATTGCTGACATACGATCGTGCCCATGATTTTTCATCTCCTTTTGATTGGAAACGCTTTAATTAAGCTTATATTTAAATGATAATGCGCTATACTATTGATGTCAATCATGATTTTGAGTATAACATATTTGCGTATTTTTCTTATAAAATTCATCCGTATACAGTTAGGAAATACAGTCGGGGGCCCCAATTCTTCTTCTGTGCTTTTCTTAGTTGTAAACAGACTTTAAAAAATGCTATGATATTATTCGGAGTTAAAGTATACGGTTTAGAGGGGGATTTTATATGTCGAAATCAGCATACATAAAACTTGTACCAGCTTCCAATAAGCAAGAAGTAACTTTAAATGATTTAAAAGATTATTTAGAGTATTATCAGGAAATTACAAGTAAAACTGGCGAACAGCTTCATTGGGATTATGAAAACTCAGCTTTTCCATACGAAATAAAAGAACGCGAAGATTCAAATAATGAGTGGTTTTATTTAAAATCGAAAGCCGATCGCTATAATTACATTCTTTTAGGGGTAGGCTCTGAAGAAGTTAAAGAAGATGATGGCACTGCAAGAAAGCAAAATTATATTCAAATCACCCTACCTGACACAGCTTTATATGGTGATAAAAATAAAGCTGTTGAATTCGCGAAATTTTTAGGTAAAAAATTAAATGGTGAACTCCATCTTTTCAATGATAGAATCATGTATTTTTATGATAAAAAATAATTAAATTGGATGAAAATAAGGCTATCAAAAAGAAGGCGAACGGCTAGCCCTTTTTGATAGCCTTTTAACTTGCAAAAACAACTTTTAATACTTTTACAATTTCCTTCTCTGTTAACCCTTTCCAAAATAATTCCCCTCGATATAATAGGTCTAAATGGAGGTGCAATTCGGTATCATCGCCTTTCACATCACCGCTTGTCCCAGAATTGCCGACATAACCGATTAAAGTATGAGCATTGACAACATCCCCTACTTGTAAATCAGCAGATATTCGGTCTAAGTGGGCGAATCGTGCCTGAAGCCCATTGTCGTACTGCACCCAAACTTGCCGTCCACGTAACCGATCCAAAATATAAACTGGAGTAACCCCTGCATCGGCTGCAACCTCCAAGTCACGATTCCGTTCCTCTCTTGACGAGTAACGATTGTATTCATGGTCAGCCCGAACGACAACCCCTTTTGCCATCGCGAAAATTTCAGTATTTCTGTTGATTGGTACACCTGTTGAAAACCCATACCAATCCATGCCTTCATGAACCCCATTTCGATATGCTCTTTTTGCACCTGGCAAATGTGATGGGATTGTATCAACTTGCGCTTTCTTTATCGGACTCTCAAGGATACTCATAATCTCTATTACATTTTCGAAACTGCCTAAATGTGAAAGTGCTTCCACTTCATTGTTTCCCTTATCACTATGCTTTATCATCTTGTCACTATTGATAAACGCTTGTTCATTTGTTGCTTTTACATGTAGTCGTAAAAATTTGTTTAAAAACTGAGCAGATAACCAAGCTTGGTCATCAATAATTTTAAAATCATTTCCGTTTCCAGGTAAAAATAAACCATCCTTTTGGACAACGGGAACCCCTTCAATTAAATAAAATTGGTGGTCACTGCTATGTAACAATAATGTTTTATTTGTTTTATCAAACTTCGCTTCCCCTTCAATCAACTGTTGCAGTGATTGGACAGAGATAAGCACGTCATTTTCAACTCTTTTAAACGGTGCTTCCACCCAAACGTCATTCTCCATCTTTTCCTTTGTTTCTTTTGCTTCTTCATTATTTTCCTTATGGAGAAAGTTTCCTTGACACCCGAACACAAACACTAAACAAACAAAGCTTAGGAGCAGTTGTTTCAATTAACCCACACCCCCATTATTTTCGCAATTTGATAACCTCCTTCATTGTTTCCTGTTTTATTGAAATTATACAAAAAGAGGCCATTTCAGCCTCTTTCTTCACATCTTATTGCAAAGTTTCAATTAATTGTGGATCGGCGATTGTGTAACCTTTGTTTTGTAGACCTGTAACAATATCTTTTAGCGCATCCCGCGTCCACTCGCGATCATGCATTAATAAATTCGCACCATTATGAAGAAGATTTGTGTTCACCATAATGTCCGTTAATGCTTCTTTAGACATATACTCTTTCATAAAATCATAGCCATATGTCCAATTCATTAATACCATTTTTTCATCAAGAGCAAGCTGTCGGCTATAATCCGTATTCGCACCAAAAGGGGCACGGAAAAATTTCGGCCTTTCACCAATAATCTCCTCTACTACGTTGTTAAGTCCAACGATTTCTTTATATTGCTCTTCATTTGATAATTTTTTTAAATTTTCATGGGTCATCGTATGGTTGCCAATCAGAAAACCCATGTCATGAATTTCTTTTAACACTGCTTTTTGCTCATCCGTCACTAAGAAATGTCCATTCACAAAGAAAATGGCATTCACTTTTAATGCTTGTAATGTTTTGGCCATTTCCAAAGCATATTTATCTGGAGCATCATCAATCGTTAACAACACAATATTGTCAGATGACTCATGAAGCGGTTCGATATTGAAATTAGCTGAATGTATTTTATAAAGTGGTACTTGACTAGAACTTTCCATTTGTTTATCTTCAGCAAAACCCTCTTCTTTACTGTCCGTTCTATTGTTATCCTGTTGTTTACTAGACCGTGTGGCTTCCAACTGTACGTTCCCCGTTTCTTTTTGTTGCCCTTGACTTTCAACATGTGAACAAGCAGCAACCATAAATAAAAGAACGACTATAAAAAAACAAGCTCTCCATTTCATTTTTGATGTCCCCCATATACAAAAGATGATATCCTTTCCATTATAGAGTAAATTTATTTAAACATCACCAAAAATACAGGAAATGTTTCACAACTATATCTAGTATTGTTAATTTTTCATTTATGTAACAAATAGATGACAATACTTCCACTTTTTAAAATGAATGATAAAATATGACATAGGCACACATACATAATTTCTCTTTCAGAAAGAAGTGAGCAACATATGAAAAAGAAACTAAAATCGATCTTTTTATCCATCTTATTATTAACTGCCTTATCGGCCTGTAATACGGTCGATAGCAACGCGATCTCAAAAATTAATTTGGAAGGCGAAGGCTATCATTTACTGTTTTTTTCTGACGAAGAAAAAATTAAGTTAGAAAATAACTATTATGATGTCTTGCTAGAGCTTAGACTAAAGTTCCCAGATGAAATGGCAGATGTCATTCTTGTTCAATCAACAAACAAGAATGAAAAGATTAAAAAGTTCGATGTCAGTGTCTATCCGACTTTAATTGTCATCAAAGATGGGGAAGAAAAGACACGAATTGAAGGCAAGAAAAGTAAGAGAGAAATTATGAATCATCTTATGGATGCCATGGAAAAACAAAAAACGGAATAAATTACTTTTCTGTTTGCCAAAAAGGCTGTTTTAAAAGTATTTGTATATAGTACTTCTGAAACAGCCGCTTCTTTTTTATTTTAGCTTCATTATTTAACAATATGAATTGGGCTTCCAATGGCTACTTCAGCGGCTTCCATTGTAATTTCCCCAAGCGTTGGATGGGCATGGATTGTTAAAGCGATATCTTCCGCTGTCATTCCTGCCTCAATGGCTAGGCCAAGCTCTGCGATCATATCTGAAGCATTAGAACCAACAATTTGCGCCCCAATAATTAAACCGTCCTCTTTTCGGGTAACAAGCTTCATAAATCCATCTGCTTCGTTGAGAGCTAATGCCCGCCCGTTAGCCGCAAAGGGAAATTTCGCAGTAACTACTTCAATATGTGCATCCTTCGCTTCTTTTTCAAAATAACCAACAGACGCACATTCTGGGTCTGAAAATACAACAGCTGGTATGGCAATGTAATCGATTTCGGAAGGCTGACCAGAAATCACTTCTGCAGCAATCTTTCCTTCATAGGAAGCTTTATGGGCAAGCTGCGGCCCTTCAACGATATCGCCAATTGCATAAATATTCGGAATCGACGTTCGGCATTGCTTATTGATTTTTAGTAGCCCTCGTTCTGTCATCTCCATTCCTAAATCTTCAAGTCCAAAATCGGCTGTGTTAGGCTTTCTGCCAACTGTTACAAGCAAATAATCGCCTTCAACTGTCCTTGCCTCACCATTTGCTTCAAAGGTCACTTTTACACTAGTTTCCGTTTCTTCCACCCCTTTGGCTAGGGCCTTCGTAAAAATTTCTACATTCCCTTTTTTCTTTAACCTTTTTTTGACAACGGCACTCATTTGTTTTTCAAAACCGTTTAGAATTTCTTCCGTACCTTCTATAATGGTAATTTCGCTGCCAAAATTTGCATAAGCTGTACCAAGCTCAATTCCGATTACACCACCACCAATTATAATCATTTTCCTAGGAATTTCCGTAAGTGCTAAAGCTCCTGTAGAATCAAGAACTCGCTGCGAATATTTAAAAGCAGGTAGTTCAATCGGTGTAGAGCCCGTGGCGATAATTGCGTTTTTAAATTTATACGTTTGCGCTGCCTTCTCAGTCATTACCCGGACAGTGTTGGGATCAACGAAATAAGCCTCGCCATACACTATTTCAACCTTATTTCCTTTTAACAAAGCACCAACACCGCTTGTCAGTTTATTTACAACGCTTGCTTTCCATTCCTGCACTTTCCCAAAATCAACCTTCACATTCTCCGTAGTGATACCTATGTCTTCTGAATGTTTAGCTGTTTCGTAGCGATGACCCGCGGAAATAAGTGCTTTTGAAGGTATACAGCCTACATTTAAACACACTCCCCCAAGATTTGCTTTTTCGATAATCGTCACCTTTTGACCAAGCTGTGCTGCTCGTATTGCCGCTACATATCCTCCAGGCCCAGCTCCTACAACAAGCGTTTCTGTTTCAATCGGAAAATCTCCTACGACCATCCTTTAAGCCTCCATTATTAATAATTGTGGATCATGTAATAATCGTTTCATATGATTTAATGCATTTTGTGCCGTAGCCCCATCAATAATGCGGTGATCAAAGCTTAACGATAAGGCTAGAACTGGTGCTACAACAATTTCACCATCTTGGACAACTGGTTTTTCAGCAATACGACCAATCCCTAAAATAGCAACTTCCGGGTAGTTAATTATAGGAGTAAACCACTGCCCGCCGGCTGAGCCAATATTTGAAATGGTACAAGACCCACCTTTCATTTCCTCTACTGCGAGTTTTCCATCACGAGCTTTTATAGCAAGGTCATTGATTTCTTTTGAAATGGTAAAAATCGATTTTCGATCCGCTTCCTTTACAACAGGGACGAATAACCCTTTTTCCGTATCCGCGGCAATACCGATATTATAATAATGCTTTTGAATAATTTCCTCGCTTTCCTCATCAATAGATGAATTTAATGCAGGATACTCCCGAAGTGCCGATACAAGCGCTTTTACAACATAAGGTAAGTATGTCAGCTTAATGCCTTTTTCCGCGGCGACTGTTTTAAATTTCTTCCGATGGGCAACTATGTCGGTTACATCGACTTCGTCCATCAAGGTAACATGTGGTGCTGTATGTTTTGAATGAACCATTGCCTTGGCAATTGCTTTCCGTATACTACTCATTTTTTCACGAGTTTCACGAGTCTCAGCTTTTATTTCCGCTTCAGCAGCAGTAGCACTTATCGCTGCTCCACCAGTAATAAAGCGATCAATATCTTCCTTCAAAATTCGCCCATTTTCACCTGTGCCAGTTATTTCTCGAATGTTCACGCCTTTTTCACGGGCATATTTCCGCACAGAAGGCATGGCAATCACTTGCTTAGTAGCGGCTGAAAACCCAGTATTATCCTTTGCTGTTTGTGGGCTTTCTTCTTTTTGCACGGTCGGTGCTTGACTTGCAGTGACAGATGCTTCTTCAGTTTTCTCCTCATTAGCTGGTGGTGCTGTTTCCCCTTCCCCACCTCCATGCCCTTCAGCATCAATCGTAACGATTACATCGCCAACGACAGCAACCGTTCCCTCTGAAACCTTTAACTCTAGCACTGTACCTTCAACAGGTGATGGAATCTCAACAACGGCTTTATCATTTTGAACCTCACAAAGAGGATCATCTTCTTTTACTTTGTCACCAGGCTTCACAAACCATTTGACAATTTCGCCTTCATGTATCCCTTCACCGATATCTGGTAGTTTGAATTCAAATGCCACGAATTTTCCCTCCTATTTTTCGGAATTCTTTTTTGTTATGTCTAGCTCCAGCACCCAGCGACTAGTGGACCTCGCTAAACGGTGCTTACGCTTTTCGTATTAGAAATGAAGGACAGCTTTTGCTTTTTCGATAATATCAGTATAATTTGGTAACCATACATCTTCTGCCTGTGAAAATGGAAAGACCGTATCAGGTGCTGTTACGCGTAGTACAGGTGCTTCTAAATGTAAAATCGCCCGTTCGGTAATTTCACTCACAACATTCGCTGCTACACCCGCTTGTTTTTGTGCTTCTTGAACAACGATGGCCCGATTCGTCTTCTTAACCGATTCAATAATAGTATCAATATCGATAGGACTTATTGTTCTTAAATCGATTACTTCCACACTAGCGCCTTCTTTTTCTAATTCTTCAGCTGCTTTTATGGAGGAATGCACCATGGCGCCATATGTTACAATCGTAAGATCTTTTCCTTCGCGCTTCACGGCGGCTTTACCAAGTGGAACGGTATAGGCTTCTTCCGGCACTTCCTCACGAAATGAACGGTAAAGCTTCATATGCTCTAAAAAAATTACGGGGTCATTATCGCGAATCGCTGCTATTAATAAGCCTTTTGCATCATAAGGAGTTGAAGGAATCACTACCTTTAAACCTGGCTGTTGGGCTAGAAGCCCCTCTAAGCTATCTGCATGAAGCTCAGGCGTTTTTACACCGCCACCAAAAGGAGAACGAACTGTTATTGGTGCATTTTTTGTCCCACCGGAGCGATAGCGCATCCGTGCCATCTGACCGTTAAGCGCATCCATTACTTCATACACAAATCCGAAAAATTGAATTTCTGGTACAGGCCGGAATCCTTCAAGCGCTAAGCCGATCGCTAAGCCGCCGATCGCTGACTCAGCAAGTGGGGTGTCAAAAACACGGTCTTCACCAAATTCCTGCTGCAAGTTTTCTGTTGCCCGAAAAACACCGCCATTTACACCGACATCTTCGCCAAATACGAGAACATTAGGGTCATTCCGCAATTCCATCCTCAGTGCATCCGTAATCGCTTGAATCATCGTCATTTGCGCCATGCTTTATTTCGACTCCTTTCTTTCGTACTCTTCTCTTTGCTCTTGTAAATTGTACGGAAGATTTTCGAACATCATATCAATTAAATCCGTTACTTTCTGTTTAGGGGTTTCATCCGTTTTCTTGATTGCTGCTTTAACATCATCTTTTGCCTGTTCAATAACCTGCTCCTCTTCTTCCTTAGACCAAAGTCCTTTATTTTCTAAAAACTTTCTAAAACGGACAAGCGGGTCTTTCTTTTCCCACTCATGAGTCAATTCATCGGCGCGGTAGCGGGTTGGGTCATCCCCTGCCATCGTATGCGGACCATAGCGGTAAGTTAGCGTTTCGATTAAGGTTGGT
The DNA here is from genome assembly GCA_012842745.1 of Bacillus sp. (in: firmicutes). NCBI lineage: Bacteria > Bacillati > Bacillota > Bacilli > Caryophanales > Bacillaceae > Bacillus > Bacillus sp. (in: firmicutes). The sequence continues at coordinate 29,581 of DUSF01000048.1, forward strand.
CCTTCCCCGTTAACGGCACGCTCACGGGCTACCTTGACAGCAGCGTATACAGCAAGAACATCCATACCGTCAACTTGGATTCCTGGTATACCAACGGCAATCGCTTTTTGCGCAATCGTTCTTGATGCCGTTTGCTTTTCTACAGGAGTTGAGATAGCAAAACGGTTGTTTTGAACAACGAAGACAGCGGGAGCTTTAAAAGTGCCTGCAAAATTTAATCCTTCATAAAAATCACCTTGAGAGGAGCCGCCATCACCTGTATAAGTAATTGCGACAGCTTTCTTTCCATGCTTCTTTAATCCTAAGGCTACTCCTGTTGCTTGAATAATTTGAGCACCAATGATGATTTGCGGTGATAATGCATTTACTCCTTCCGGCATTTGATTGCCTACATAATGACCTCTTGAAAATAAAAATGCTTTATATAGCGGCAGTCCATGCCAAATAAGCTGTGGTACATCACGATACCCAGGTAAAATCCAATCTTCTTTTTCTAAAGCAAATTGACTTCCTAGTTGTGAAGCCTCTTGGCCAGCTGTCGGCGCATAAAAGCCTAATCTTCCTTGCCTATTTAAAGAAATAGACCTTTGGTCAAGCACGCGCGTATAAACCATTCGCTTCATCAATTCTTTTAGTTGATTTTCTGCTAAAGCAGGCATCATCTTTTCATTTACGATTTGACCTTCCTCATTCATAATTTGCAAGGTTTGAAACAGATCTTCTGCTTTATTTAAAATTGTTGTATCAATCATTTCCTTCACCTCTTTGTTTCTAATCGAATTCATCCGAAAATCTAAATCCTCATATTCAATCAGATTTATTTTACCCATTGTTACTATTCAGCTATTCCCTAATAATTTCACGATATTCCATAAGTTGAATATGTATACAAAAAAAGCCGACTCTAGTTTCGAGTCAGCCCCTTAAAAAATTATTTTGTTTTTGTTGCTTCAGCATGATCTTGTTTCTCCTCAAAGACAACATTCAACCCAGCTGCAAGATAAAATTCCTTTTTCTTTTTATTATATGTTTCCGTTAATTCATTAAATTTTTCATTTGCTTGAACAACTGAATCATACATCCCATTTATTTTTTTTACTTGCCCTTCTAGCTGATCTAATGTAAGCTCTTCTTTTTGAAACATTTTGTATAATTCACGGTCTAAGCGAATGGCGTCTTGATAATATTCGTAAAGCTGATTATATGCATCATAGCGTTTATTCATAATTTCCATTAATTCTTCAGCATTCCCTTTCAGCTTTTCATCCTTTAAATTGCCGACAACTGCTTCAGTCGACAAAAACGCTTTTTTTGAAGAATCAATACTTTCTTTTTCCTTTTTTATTCTTGATTCACGTTCATCAACAATAGCGATTGCTTCTTCGGATAATACGTTAATTTCCGCAAATTCAGACATCCCAAGCTGAATAATTTTTTCATATAGATCCTGTTCTTTTTTCTCTAATTCAACTAATGGTTGTTGTTGTTCTTCAAACACAGCCTCCAATGAAACAGCCTTTTCTAAATGGCTATATATTTCTTCTTCAAGAGACTTTCCACAGCCTGCTAATATAAAAATGAATCCAATTATAACGATAATATTTTTCCAAAAATACAATATACGCGCCTCCTTATCTCAAAATACTATTATAATTTCAATATTATGGAATGACAACAGTAAACTTCAGCTTTATGATTGTTTTTATTAGTATAATATGCGCTTGTCCATTTAAATAGTCTTTTTTCTAAATGTAAAAAATGTGCTAAACTAACATATATCAAAAAGGGAATTTTTAGAGGAGATGATAAATTGATTACAATGGATGATATTGTCCGTGAAGGACATCCAACACTAAAAATGAAAGCAGAAGAAGTTGTTCTACCTGCTTCAAAGGAAGATAAAGAAACATTACAAAAAATGATTGAGTTTGTCATTAATAGCCAAGACCCCGAGATTTCTGAAAAATACGAGTTGCGGCCCGGCATTGGGCTTGCAGCGCCACAGCTCGGGATTGCTAAAAGAATGATTGCCGTCCATGTTACCGATGAAAATGATGAGCTCTACAGCTACGCATTATTTAATCCGAAAATTGTCAGTCATTCCACACAAAAAAGTTACTTAGCCGGCGGAGAAGGTTGTCTATCCGTTGACCGCGATGTACCAGGCTATGTCCCACGCTATGCAAAAATAACAGTCAAAGCTATTGATTTAGAGGGGAAGGAAATAAAAATACGATTAAAAGGATTGCCTTCGATTGTCTTTCAACACGAAATTGACCATTTAAACGGGATTATGTTTTATGACCACATTAATAAGGAAGATCCCTTCAAGGCACCTGAAGATGCGATTGTAATAGAGTAAATAAAAATTAACAATTTCAAGGTAGCGAATTCGCTACCTTTTTCTAATGAATATCCTTTCCATTAATCGCCATGAAACAAAAAACATCATCTTACACATAATAATATCAATTCAAAAATTAACCGGTATAAAAATTGGCAGAACGGAGATGATTGATTATGTTCAAACGATTAAAAGAAAAAATTAGAGCACATATGAAAGATTTATTACGTCGGAAAACAATTGCTTAAAAAATTTATTTAGACAAATATGGGTATGAGCATCGAAAATTTTATTATATGTAAATTAGAGCTTTAAATAGAAAAAACATGAAAAAGATTTTAATATCCGCTATAATGAACGAAGATAACTATTTGGAAAAGGCAAGGAGAGATTCGTAGCATGGTTTTTAAAGTATTTTATCAAGAATTAAAAACGGAAGTACCTGTTCGTGAACGTACACAAACGCTTTATATTGAAGCTGAATCAGAAAAAGACGTCCGAGCAAAGTTAGCGGAAAGAAATCTTAACGTTGAATATATTCAAAAGCTTGATCAAGCCCATCTAGAATATGAGCAACAATCAGAAAAATTTGTATTGGAGAATGTATAAGTATGAAATTTTTAAAAGAAGAACAAGTTGCAGTATTTGCATTGGGCGGGATGGGTGAAATCGGTAAAAATACGTATGGAATCCAATATAAAGACGAAATTATTGTCATTGATGCCGGCATTAAATTCCCTGAAGACGAGCTTTTAGGAATTGACTATGTAATCCCAGACTATACGTATTTAGTGAAAAATCAAGATAAAATAAAAGGTGTTTTTATTACCCATGGCCATGAGGACCACATTGGTGGAATCCCCTATTTACTTCGACAAATTAATGTACCAATCTATGGCGGCAAACTAGCAAACGGGCTAATTAAAAACAAACTAGAAGAACACGGGCTCTTACGACAGGCAAAATTAGTCGATATTAAAGAAGATGATGTAATTAAATTTAAAAATTTATCGGTGGAATTTTATCGAACTACGCACAGCATTCCTGATGCTTACGGAATTGTTATTAAAACACCGCAAGGCAATATTGTTCATACTGGCGATTTTAAATTTGATTTTACTCCTGTTGGTGAACCAGCAAATTTAACAAAAATGGCTGAAATCGGTAAAGAAGGAGTATTATGTCTCCTCTCTGACAGTACAAACAGTGAAATTCCTGATTTTACAATGTCAGAAAGACGAGTTGGCGAGAGTATTCAAGAAATCTTCAGGAAAGTGGACGGACGGATTATTTTTGCTACCTTTGCTTCGAATATTCATCGCTTGCAGCAAGTTGTCGAAGCGGCTGTCGATAACAATCGCAAAGTTGTCGTATTTGGTAGGAGTATGGAGGCTGCCATCGAAATCGGACTTGATTTAGGCTATATAAAAGCCCCTAAAGATACTTTCATAGATGCAGCTCAAATTAACCGACTACCTAGTAATCAGGTTACGATTCTTTGTACAGGCAGTCAGGGGGAACCAATGGCAGCTCTTTCACGGATTGCTAATGGAACGCACCGACAAATTCAAATCAATCCCGGTGATACGGTTGTATTCTCATCTTCACCGATACCTGGGAATACGATAAGTGTTAGCCGCGTCATCAATAGCCTCTACCGAGCTGGAGCTGAAGTTATTTATGGTCCATTAAGCGACATTCATACGTCTGGCCATGGTGGCCAGCAAGAACAAAAACTGATGCTGCGCTTAATGAAACCAAAGTTTTTCATGCCAATTCACGGCGAGTATCGGATGCTGAAAATGCATACAAAGCTGGCAATCGATTGTGGCGTTTTCCCTGAAAATAATTTTATTATGGATAATGGCGATGTTCTTACCTTAACACATAAGGAAGCATCAATTTCGGGAAAAATACCATCAGGTTCTGTTTATGTTGATGGGAATGGGATTGGCGATATCGGAAATATTGTCTTGCGTGACCGCCGGATTTTATCCGAGGAAGGTTTAGTTATTGTTGTCGTTAGCATTAATATGAAAGAGTTTAAAATCATGGCAGGACCTGATCTTATTTCAAGAGGATTCGTTTATATGAGAGAGTCAAGTGATCTTATTAATGATGCCCAAGCGTTAATTGCAAAGCACCTAGAAAAAATTATGGAACGTAAAACGACGCAATGGTCTGAAATTAAAAACGAAATTACCGATGTATTAGGGCCATTTTTATACGAAAAAACAAAACGTAAGCCAATGATTTTGCCAATTATTATGGAAATATAGAATAAAGGCTGTCTAAAAAAGGGGCCACATAAACCCCTCCATAAGACAGCCTTTTATGCATTATCCACAATGTTTTTTTCAAATCTATCAATATCAATGTCGGCACCAATAACAATTAAAATATCGCCCTCTTTAATTGTTTCTTTTGCCATCGGCGATACAATAATTGAACTGTTTCTTTTTATTGCGACGACGTTGCAGCCATATTTTGCGCGCACGTTTAATTCAATTAATGTTTTTCCATCCATTTTTTTGCTAGCGATTAATTCAACGATGCTATGTTCATCAGATAGTTCTAGATAGTCTAACACATTCGTGGAAATCATATTGTTAGCAATTCTCCTACCCATATCACGCTCCGGGTGAACAATGGCATCCGCCCCTATTTTAGCTAACACTTTTTCATGGTAGTCATTTTGCGCTTTTACCGTAATTTTTTTGACCCCTAGCTCTTTTAAAATCAATGTTGTTAATATACTTGATTGGATATTATCACCAATCGCTACAATCACATGGTCAAAATTGCGTATTCCAAGGCTCTTAAGCACATTTTCATCGGTTGTATCGGCTATAACCGCTTGAGAAACAATATTCGAAAATTCGTGAACTTTATCCTCATCTATGTCAATTGCTAACACTTCCATTCCTTCTTGAGCAAGTGTTCTACAAATGCTGCCACCAAAACGACCGAGTCCAATCACTGCGAATTCCTTTTTCATTATAAATTTCCCCCGTTTTTTGAGTTGCTGTAAGCAATATTGTAACATAATTTAGGCATGAAAATGGAATTTACAAATAAAAAAGCTGTCTTACATGTACAACTTCAACTTAGCACTTTATTTGTCAAGCACGCGATTGATTCGGTTCAGAAGCGTCTTCATCCCGCTTTCTCCCGCTTGGTAATGCCGAAGTAGCCCATTCTTATCAAATACGTAATAAGCGGGCACATATTTGTTGCCAAATCTATCTGTAATTTTATGCTCATTGTCAATCAAGATTGGCTGTGTCATTTTATGTTCATCAGCCACTTTTTTTACTTCCCTCACATCAAAATCTTGTTCAGTACGGGGCATGTGCACTGCTACTACATTTAATTTATCTTTGTATTGATTGCGAAATTGATTGATATTTGGCATTGCTTCTTTACAGGAAGGACAGCTAATTGACCAAAAATGAATAAGTGTTGGCTTACTACCTATTAATTCATCCCATGAAATTTTTCCATTTAACGAAGTCGTTGCACCATCAAATGAAGGCATCGCCTCTCGCAACTTCATAAAAGCTCCCCCCAATGAACTCCCAGTATTACTATATACTTATTTTATTCACTTTAATATATTCCCTATAATAAGAAAAAGGAACCGTGCGGTTCCTTCAGAAATTATGCCAACATAGAGATTGTTTTTTATTGATTCATGCGATTGTCTATTTCTTGACAAACCTCTTCCGCTGTTAATCCACTTGCTTCAATAACAGGGCCTTTTATTACAGTATTTGCAATTCCCATTACATTATTATCAAGCCCTGTTACAACGCAGGCATCACAGCCGTTTGCATCACTCTCGTTTTTTAACGGGACAACCTCATGTCCTTTCTCTTGTAAAGCTTGTTGCACCTGTGTTAAAGACTGTTCCACACCAATTTTTGCCATAACATCATCCACCTCCTTACGTCTTCATTTTTTCCTAAACATGAAAACTTATACAAAAAGGTGAATGCTGTTTTTTACAACGTATGCTCCTCTGTATCAGGCATAAAAAATACAAGAACGAAAGTCATAACGGAAATAAGAAGTACCCCCCAATAAACATTGTGTAATGAAATCGTCAATCCTTCCTGTAGCAATTGTTTTGTAGATTCAACTAAATGGGCACGCTGCGCTTCATTTAGAAGTGAATTGGCGGTTTCGATTGTTACTTCGTCATCAATCCCCTTTTGAACCAAAAACGATTGTAACCTGCTGTTTAATAAGCCTCCTAACAATGCGGCTCCAACAGCGCTCCCTAGTGTTCGCATAAACATGTTTGAAGCGGTGGCAACTCCTCTTAAACTCCAGCCTACTGTACTTTGAATAGACACAATAAACGATGTTGTTGTTAATCCCATTCCTGCTCCAACGAAAAAAGAGCCCAAAGCTGCCCAAATTGGGCCCTTTTCTGGAGAAAGCGTAATGAAGAAAATAGAACCAATTATTATTGCGATACTTCCCGCAACCGTTATTTTGCGATAGCCTACCTTAATAACCATTTTGCCTGCTAATGTTGAGGCAATCGGCCAGCCAATCGACATCGTTGTTAATGTAAAACCGGCAATCATCGGTGACTTCTCCATCACCCCTTGAACAAAAGCAGGCAGAAAACTAGATACACCTATTAAAATCATCCCAGTCGTTAAGGAAGCAAGGTTTGATACCCCGATTGCCTTATACTTCCATATATAAAGAGGCATCATCGGTTCAAGGGCTCTCCGCTCTTGTAAAATAAATAAAAGAAAACCAACTAAGAAAATAGTAAGTAAGCTTGCGACCTGCCATGAGGTCCATTTCCAATGGACACCACCTTCGACAAGCACAAGCATTAAAGCACTAACGGACACAACTAATAAAAAAGAACCTGTGTAATCGATTGATGGTTTCTTTTTTTCAATATTTTCATGCAGAAAAAATACAACACCAATAATCGCTAAAATACCAAGCGGAATATTCATCCAAAAGACGTAGACCCAGCTTACATATTTCACAAAAATACCACCTAATACTGGCCCTAAAACAGCGGAAATGCCCCAAACGCTAGATAAATACCCTTGAATAGAGGCCCGTTCCTCTTTCGTATAAATATCCCCAACAATTGTCGTTGCGATTGGCATGACCGCACCGGCCCCTATTCCTTGTATAAATCTAAAGATTATGAGCCACTTCATAGTATGAGCCAATCCACATAAAATTGAGCCAATTAAAAAAATGCTGACACCGATAACAAACACTGGCTTTCTTCCAAAAAGGTCAGAAATTTTTCCATAAATAAGAACGGTGGCCACCTGCATTAATAAATAGGCGGAAAAAACCCAGCTATATAAAGAAAACCCACCTAACTCAGAAACAATACTTGGCATTGCCGTTGAAACAATCGTTGCCTCAACCGCTGACATAAACATAGCTAGCATCACTGCTGCTAAAACAAATGGCCTTTTTGTAACCCGTTGGCTCAAAACGCACACTTCCTTCCAAACCGTAAGAAAAACATACAATTAGTTATGATGATTGTTGTATATTTTTTGTAAACAATTTGATAATGGATCTTCGTGTAAGAATCCCAATGAATACACCATCATCATCCTCAATACATACAAAAGGATGATTAATTGTTAAACCTAATGCTCTCATAAAATCATGATTCACTTTAAGAGTTGGAATATTAGAATTCATCACATCTGCGACCTTTAGCTGTGATAACTTTTCCATTTCAAACGACTCTATACCAAGAACAGTATCCATTATCATTGTTATACTTATCAACCCTTTTAACCTGTAAGAGTGATCTAAAACTGGTACGGCTGAATAACCTGATTTGGTTAACAATAATAAAGCATGTTCAAGCGGATTATCAATTTGAACATGTGCTACTTTGTCTGAACTGACCATTAATTCTTCAATATTCGCATTGAGGATTATTTCTTTTTGAAAACTAAACATTTCATTCCCCATCCCTTCTGTAGCATTTCCTAAGTCTATAATAGGACTACTATTATGTAAACGCTTTCCCCCTTCATCATTATTGTAACATTAGTAAAGAAAATATTTCATTAAAATTGCACTCAAAAAACATAGTAGCAGATAAAATAAAAGACTACCTCAAAAAATGAGATAGTCTAGTTATGCTCAGTTCGGAAACAACCTTTTAATCATCTGAGGTCATGATGTCAAAAACATCAATCGCAACCATATCAATATTATCAAATTGATATGTTTTCGGTTTTTCACCAGGCTGATATACTTCTAATTCAAACATTTTCGTATGGTCAAAATACTTGACACTACACTTTTTTTCTCCATTCTTTTCAAAAAAACGTTGTTTCGGTTCGACACTTTGATCATCTTCCTGTAGTGTCATCAATCGTTTTAAAATCCCATGAAGTAGTGACATACCACTTCCCCTTTCAGCACATTTTGTTTTAGGATTTGATTCCTAGGTTGTCCATTCTTTACTTTTCTATTTTGACAAAAAACATTAGCCTTTACAATCGAAACTATTATCACTTACAATATTTTTTAAAAGGGGGATGAAAAATTTGAACAAAAATCCAATAAATTTAGGTCATAATATTTCTTTTTTTGATGTTTTCGACCTTGGCTTAGAAAACCGAACAGGTACATATGTCATCCACGATGAAAAATTAACAATCGTCGAAACGAGTGCAAGCCCTTCCATTCCTTATCTTTTAAATGGGCTAAAAAAATTAAAAATAAATCCAGAAGATATTCAATATATCATCGTCACACATATACACTTGGATCATGCTGGTGGCGCAGGTCTTTTACTAAAGGATTGCCCTAATGCCAAAGTCGTTGTCCATCCTAGAGGCCATCGCCATTTAATCGACCCATCACGTTTAATTGCTGGGGCAAGGGCTGTATATGGTGAGGATTTTGATAGACTGTATGATCCAATTTATCCAATTCCAGAGGATCGCTTAATTGTGAAAGAAAATGGAGAAACACTTGAGCTTGAAAAGCGGACACTAACCTTCTATGATTCTCCAGGACATGCGAAGCACCATTTTAGCATCCATGATAGCTTATCAAACGGCATATTTACTGGAGATACAATTGGTGTTTACTACCAAGATATCGAAGAATTTGATTTCTTTTTACCAACGACATCACCAAATCAATTTGACCCAGATGAAATGCTAAACTCTTTAAAAATGATTGAGAATTTAAACGTTTCGCAAATTTATTTCGGCCATTTTGGAATGTACAATAATCCTGAACATGTTTATGCAGAAATAAGAAAATGGCTGCCAGTTTATGTAGAAGCAGGCAAGGCGGTTTTTACAGAGAATAAATCAAAAACGATTGAGGAATTAACGCCATTAATTTCTGAAAAGCTCTTTGGCCAAATAAAAGCATATTTAGATGAAATGAATATTCCGAATAATCATAATGTATATACGATTTTAAAAATTGATACTGATATTTGTGCGATGGGGTTAGCGGATTATTTTATTAGGCAAGAAAAACAAAAAGGGTAAGTAGCAAAAGAGGCTGGCACATCAGCCTCTTTATTGTAAACTTGGCTTTTCTTCACTAATATCGTAATCACTTATTTTCCAGCCGTCCTTTGTTTTTGTCATCATAATCGTTTCATAATGCGGCTTTTCCCATGTAACTGGGCCATCTAACTGGGGTAGAAAATATTCATAAACGATAATTTTATTATGATCGGTCATAATTTTTGTATTCGTATCATATGAATACATTGGGATAAAGAAAGCGAACGAATCCGTACCATAGAGGATCAATCCTTCAGGCTCGATAAAAATATGTTCATCCGTAAAAAGCTTTTGGTAATCCTTTGTGAAATACGGAGCAAGAACAGCACCTACTTCTTTTTCGGTGCGAAACTCATCACCTAAGCTAACCTGAGCTTTTAAAGCATCCTCTAAAAATTGAAATATTTCATTTCTTGACATCGAAATATTTTCTGCTTGAATAAAATGAACTTGTCCGATTAAAAGGAGTAAAAGAAGTGCCCATATTTTGCTATTTACCTTCATGAAACCACCCTTTCAAAAAAAGTGCCCCTACTAATAGGGGGATGAATTTATTCATATCTAAAGTCAGCACCTGTAGTCCCTTTCTGAATATTAATTTCAATTGGAACAACATGTGCCTCCTCCTTGCAAATAGGACAACACATGAAGCTTTGCATAATATTGCAACATTTTTTACATGTATATCTCATCATGAACACATCCTCCAGGTGTTAATTGTATATTGTAAATTTTATCAATCTATAGGCTTTGATAGAATTGTTTTCGTTCGTAAAATACCCCTACGATTAGACAGTTATTTATGCGGTATTTCGCCATGAATATGAAGTAAAAAAACACGAAATTTGCCATTATGGGCAAATTTCGTGTTTTAGAGGAGATTTTCTTGCTCAAAAAGAAAATTATAAGAAAGATCAATAAAAATATACAATTGTTCAGATAATGGAAATGAAAATGTCCGTGTAACTTCACCTGTTTCAATGTCACTATATAAATCTGATAAAATCCCTCGTTTTTCATAATTCATTCTGACAATGTTTTCTAAAAAGTATGGGCGCCAGCTCCAATTTTTATTTTTATATTCTGCTTGTAAAGTCCATTCGTTGTCATTATTTTTATGGAGATTAGCTGATTGTTGAAAACCTTCGCCATCACAAATATAGATGCGAAAGCTTTCCTCCGAAAATTCATGGGACACATAGTATAAGATTTGATCATAATCCTTTGTCTTGAGTTTCGTGTTTAATTGGTTCATCCGCATTGTAAGCTCATTACATATTTCATACTGGGCCGATAACTTCCGTTTTTCATGGGAAATAAAGCCTTGAAATTCATTCTTAAGTAGATTTTTTCGGTGTTCTTTATCAAACAATTTTTCAGATGGCCTTGCTAAATAATAGCCTTGAAAATAGCGGCCTCCATTGCGCCATGCATATTGTAACTGAAAGAGCATTTCAATATCTTCATAGAGAAGCACAGAGCCCACTTTTCTTGCCAGTAATGATAAGGAATATAAAATGTCTGAATAAGATTGTGCCGTTGTTGCTTGCCTTAATAAAGAAATATCTACTTTTAAAATATCTGGATTTAATAACCGTAAGCGATCAAGATTGCTGCCTACTTTGCCGACATTATCAATTGCTATTTTAATACCGTATGTACGTAAATATGTTAACACATGGTTCAATTGTTCAATATCACCTCGAAAATTATGTTCTGTAATTTCAAGAACAATCCGCTTTAAATCAAGTCCTTTCTCTTTAAAAAATAATAATAATTCTAAAAGCGATTCCCCACGGTCAAACATTAATAAATTTGGATTACGGTTAATAAAAATCATTATTTCCTCAAGTTTATAAACTTCATTAAGCGCTTTCTTCGTTAAAAAATCATCGATTTCAATTCTATACTCATCTGGAACAGATTCATCATCAAAAAAAGAACCAATACTGCGGAAATCTTGTTCCACTTTCATCCTTCCAAGAATTTCATACCCAATAATCTCTTGGTCATCTGCACTGAAAATTGGTTGATAGAAGGGCATTATTGATTCTTTGTTCGTTAAAATCTCCAACGGATCCATTCGTCCCACCCCCGGGCTTCCTCGTCTATATTATCTCATCTGTTGTTATTTTAACATAATTATACGAATGATAAGTTGTTTTGAAAAGAAAAAGGGACAGCTCCACAATAAAAACTTATCGTGGTAGTCTGACCCCATTCAAACTCTATTCATTTTCACGAATAAAACGATTTGCAGCCTCTAAAGCTGCCCCTGATATAAAATGATAGCCTTGTTCACGAAGTACATCTTCAAGAGCAGCTAACGCGTATGTTACATTTTCTTGACGTGCATTATAACCCATTAAACCTATACGCCAAATTTTACCTTTTAAATCACCTAAACCGCCGCCAATTTCTAAACCATATTTTTGAAGCAGGCGCTTGCGAACATCAACATCTGGAACATTGTTAGGAATGCGAACAGCTGTTAGTTGATGAAGGCGATGTTCTTCCTTTACTAAAAGCTCTAATCCCATCGCTTCTAAACCTGCATGAAGTGCACCACCATATAATGCATGACGCTTGAAGACATTTTCCAATCCTTCATTTACAATTAGACGCAATGCCTCACGTAAAGAGTAGACCATTGAAATTGGTGCGGTATGATGATAAAAACGTTCTTCGCTCCAATAATTTTGAATCATCGAAAGATCTAAATACCAGCTTTGCACCTTGTTCTTACGTTTAGCTAAAACATCAACGGCGCGCTGACTTAATGTTACAGGTGCAAGTCCTGGAGGTGCACTAAGACATTTTTGTGTACCACTATAAGCTGCATCGATATCATATTCATCAATTTTTGTTGGAATCCCACCAATTGATGTAACCATATCACAAACAAAAAGCGAATTATAACGATGGACAATTTCACTTAATTGTTGCAATGGCTGGCGCACACCAGTAGATGTTTCGGAATGGACAACGGCAACAAGCTTCACATTTTCATGCTGTTTAAGTGCTTCTTCAACCTTTTCAGGCTCGATTATATCCCCCCATGCACCATCTACTTGAATAACTTCTGCTCCACATCTTGAAGCAACATCAACCATTCTTTGTCCGAATAAGCCGTTAACACCGATGATGACCTTATCTCCTGGCTCCACTAAATTAACAAATAACGTTTCCATCCCAGCGCTTCCTGTGCCAGACATAGCTAATGTTACTTTATTTTTTGTCTGATAGACTTGCCTTAATAAATCCATTGTTTCATTCATAATTTCTAGGAAAGCAGGGTCAAGATGACCTAGTAGCGGTGTTGCCATCGATTGAAGTACACTTGGATGAACATCACTAGGCCCAGGTCCCATTAAAATTCTTCGTGGTGCATTTAATTCTTTATACAATATAATCATCCTCCAATATTTCGACATAATCTATTTTCCATATTACAACTAAAAACTGCTGTAGTAAATTAAAAAATATCTATTGCAAATTGCCTTCTTTAACTTTTAAAATTTGTACATCGAAAAAGTCATGTTATAATGAAGATTATGTGACATTTTTTCTAAGAAGTTTATTATGAAGTAGATAGGTTGATCTGTATGAAAATAGAAAGTACAAAAATGACGAGGAGATCATTTTTAAAACAAATTTATAAGCTTAGCCTCGGGGCAATTTTTACCTTAACAATGGGCTTAGGATATGCACGCTACATAGAACCAAAACAGCTTAAAATCACAAAACACGAATTACAATCAACAAAAATTCCTGCAAGTTTTGATGGAATGAAAATCGTTTTATTTAGTGATATCCATCTTGGCTTCAATTACACAGTTGAACAATTCTCCGATCTTATCAATCTTATCAATGAAATGGCAGCTGATATGATCCTTTTCACTGGCGATTTAATGGATGCACCTAATAAATTTAAAGAAATCGGCCAAGTCACCCAATTATTAAAAGAGCTACACGCCCCTTTAGGGAAATATTCCATTTATGGGAACCATGACCATGGCGGCTATGGCTCGGAAATTATTAAAATGATAATGAAAGAAGCGGACTTTGAACTGCTCATCAACCAACATAAAAAAATTTATAATAAAACGAATGATTATATTTATGTTTGTGGCCTTGATGATGGGCTGTTAGGAAAACCAAATCCTGAAAAAGCATTACAAGCTGTTAAGCCTGAGATATTTTCCATACTTCTCGCACATCAACCGGATTTAGTGGAAACGATTCAAGGCTTCCCTGTTGATGTCCAGCTTTCAGGCCATAGCCATGGCGGCCAAATTCAGTTGCCTTTTTTTGGACCACTATTTACTCCTGCTGGGGCAACAAGTTATGTTGAAGGTTTTTATCAAGTGGGATCTACACAGCTGTATGTTAATAGAGGAATCGGCACAACAAGAATTCCGTTTCGCTTCCTTTGCCCGCCGGAATTGACCATATTTACACTGAAAGCTATTTAAGACAAACGGGATACAAAAGTGTTTGTTGCATACAAAAATATTCCATAAGACGATTATTGCGACCGAGTTTGATTGGACACAGCTTGAAACTGATGGTTAGTTACAACCTTCAAGTCTCTAAGCGGAAAAAACACGAATGCAGTCTCACTTCTTTGAGTTGCCCAGATGTTGCATTCGTGTCCGCTTAGAGACTTATAATATATCGAATCATTGTAGTGTCCAATCACTTTAGGAAGCAATAATCGGCTGATGGAATATATTGATACAACATAAATCAATATGACCTATATAGATTATTCCTCATCATCTTCTACATTGTACGCCATCTCGTATAATAGCGTCTGGCTGTTAATCACCTCTTCATTCAGAAGCCTTTCTACATAATGATAAGTCCCATCTTCATCCATTTCGCGTGCTTTGACATTATCAGAATTCGTAATCGTCAAGATTTTTTTTACTCTTCTTTTTATTCCATCATCAAGGAGAGGAAATAATATTTCAACACGCCTTACCATATTTCTAGTCATCATATCAGCGGAAGAGAGAAAAATTTTCTCCGCACCATTATGATAAAAATAATAAATACGGCTATGCTCTAAAAAACGCCCAATTACACTTCGAACCCGAATATTTTCGCTGACCCCACTGACACGAGCCTTTAAGCAGCAAATACCGCGCACAATTAAATCGATTTTTACACCAGCAATCGATGCCTCATATAGCTTCATAATTAATTCTTTATCTGTTAAAGAATTCATTTTAAGAATCATTTTTCCGTTGTTATATTTTTTGTGAAATTTAATTTCATCTTCAATGAGCCCGATTAAATCTTTGCGAATATCAAAAGGTGAAACAGATAAGTAATGGTAATGCGGTTTTTCTGTATAACCGCTCAAAAAATTAAAAAAATTAGTAGCATCAATGCCAATTTCTTTATTTGCCGTAAATAAGCCCAAATCTGTATATATTTTAGCGGTAACATCATTATAATTGCCAGTGCCAAGATGGACAAAGCGCTCAATCTTTTGATTTCTTTTCCGTACGACTAACGTAATCTTGCTATGTGTTTTTAAGTGATTCATCCCATAAATAACATGGCAGCCCGCTTTTTCAAGTTCTTTTGCCCAATGGACATTTTTTTCTTCATCAAAGCGTGCCTTTAACTCCACTAACACGGTGACTTGCTTGCCATTTCCGGCCGCTCTTTTTAATGATTCAATAATCGGAGAATCGCCGCTAACACGGTAAAGCGTTTGCTTAATTGCTAACACATCTGGGTCATCAGCAGCCTGTGAGATGAAATCGACAACTGCCTCAAACGATTCATACGGGTGATGCAATAGAATATCTTTTTTTATTATTGCCCCAAAAATATCGTCTTCTCCAATTAAATCTAATGGAGGCTGCGGAATTAAAGCTTGATAAGATAAATGTTCTTTTTTTGCGGTAATCTCTTTGTAAAAGCTAAATAAAAATGTAAAATCCAAAGGACCGTTCAGATAATAAATATCCTTTTCATGAATTTCAAGGACATTGGTTAAAAACTTCAAAATCTTACGATCTATCGAATCTTCACAAACCTCTAAACGTACAGCAGCCCCCCACTTCCTTTTTTTTAACTCTTTTTCAATTTCCATTAGAAGGTCGCGGGCACCTTCTTCATGAATCGTCATATCAGCATTTCTAGTAATTCTAAATGTAGAGATTAAATTTACAAAAAAGCCTTTGAAAAGCTTGTGAATAAAATGGCTGATTATATTTTCAAGCATGACATATAATTGTGATCCATCATAGGAAGGAATCCTAATAAATCGTTCCAACACAGCGGGCACTTGAACAAGGGCAAATTTTTCTTGATGGCGTTCTTCTTCCTCTAACGGATCGGTAAGCATAATGGCTAGGTTAATACTTTTATTAGCGAGAATTGGAAATGGACGGTACGCATCAATCGCCATTGGCGTTAATACTGGGAAAATTTGCTCATCAAACAACTTTTCTAAATAAGCATGCTGCTCAGCTGTTACCTCATTCATTTTTCGAATGAAAATATTTTCTTTTTCTAAGAGCGGCAATAGTTCTTCTTTGTAGGTGCTATATTGCAAATCAACAATTTGGTGGTTTTTCTTTGAAATCGCTGATAGCTGCTTTTTCGGAGTTAATCCTGATTTGTTTTCAGGTTTATTAAATCCAGCCTTCACTTGATCTTTTAGCCCAGCAACACGAACCATAAAAAATTCATCCAAATTCGAGCTGAAAATTGCTAAAAACTTCAACCTTTCTCCAAGCGGATTTGTTTCATCCATTGCCTCCTGTAGAACTCTTTCGTTAAATGCTAGCCAGCTCAGCTCACGGTTATTGTAAAAATGCGGATGCCCTAAATCAATTTGTTTACTTTCCACTGCATTCATGGGTGAGTTGCCTCCCTACATGTAAAATGAAGAATAATATCCCGTTTTAATGCTTTTTCCAAATGCTTTTTCTGCTTTTCAGCTTGATATCGTTCTGCCTGCCAATTATTTATACAGATAATATCAATGATCAGATTTTCCCCTTCCTCAGTAATTTCAATCCCCTCAACGATATTTCGTTTTGTTTCATTTAGAGCATAGGCAAAACGCAATACTGCCCCTAAAATTTTAATTACGTTTAATTCATCCTTCGAAATCCACTCCTTAAATGGCTCTAAATATTGCTTTAAGATTGTCTTTGATTTATACGATGCAATCGCCGCCAAGCGTAGCCTCTCACGATGCATAAGGCCATCAATCGTTCGATTGGCAAGAACATAGAATGTATGCTGGCTGCTTCCTTCATCATCAATATATCGGCCTAATTGAAATAGAAGAGCAGCTCGTTTAGCCTCACGAAGATGTGCAGCTGTGATGCAATGAAAACCCATTTTTTGTAATAACCTCAAAATAGTAACAGCAATTCGCGATACTTGAATAACATTATTCGTATGAATCCCATATTCATATTCTATTTCAAAAAGGCTTTCCTCAATAACATCGGGAAACATTTTTATCCCGATTGGCTTCAATAATTCCTCAAAAAAAACGCCTTCCCGTAAGCCTTTTCGACTCAAAATAAAAGCGGAAGCATTTGTAACTTGATACATTACATGAAAAACTTCAAGCGCCGGGAAAATAATATCGGCACGGTCTTCAGAAAGACCTTCCATCCTTTTTAACTCTGCTAATGATAAGCCTGTCAAACTATTTTTTACATTAATAAGATCAGTGCCATTCATTTTGTATTGGTGAAGGCCACCTAAAGGATAAAGTTTGCTCCTTTGGTCAATTTGGGCAATATTGCGGGCACTTCCACCAATTCCGATGATTGGTATTTTTTTATCCTTTAACCAATTAACGGTGGATATTTCTTTTATTAAATAAGCTTGCAGCTCTAAAAGCTCCTCAACAGTCGGAATCGCCTCAGCCATAAATTGTTGCCTTAAAGTAAGGACACCAAATGGAAAGCTATGATAATATATAAGCTTGCGATCTTTAAAATAAGTAACTTCGGTGCTTCCGCCCCCTATATCAATTGTAATTCCCTCGGTAAGCGAAGTTGAGTTTACTACGGCTAGATACCCATAATAAGCTTCCTCATAATCCGAAAGGATTCTAACATTCAAGTTTGTATGGGCGCGAATTTCCCTGAGAATTTCTTGTTGATTTTTGGCATGACGAATTGTTGCTGTAGCTACTACTTTAATAGTTGTAACGGCATGGAAAGTCGTAATTTCCGCAAAATACTTTAATGTATTTAGTAAGATTTTAATGCCGCTTTCATTTAAACAGTTTTCCTCATTTAAGTAATTCCGAAGACGAGCAACAGACTTAATATTTTCTATTTCCTTAAAGCCGCCGATTTTTTCATGGCGATAGATGACAAGCCTCATTGTATTTGAACCTATATCAATAATTCCGTATTTCTCTTGCATCACAATCATTCCCATCTGCAAGTTGATTCATATCTTTTATTATAATTATAAAACAAATTTTGCAAGAATAAATAGAAAAAGCTGACTCAAAGGAGTCAACTTTTTTATTATTATTCAGGCATTGGTGTTGGTGTTGAATCAACACCATTGTTCCCATATTTTTCATCAACAATTTTACGAATCGTTTTTAAATCTGTGCCTTTTTCATACTCTTGTTTAGCCTCACGGGCTATATCAACACAAATCCCTCAGCCAAGCCCCATACTATCTAAAGTTGCAATATCTCCGTCAATTGAATCTATAAAACAGGCTGTATTATTCGTATGACCATCGGTTTCATAACACCCACAATAGCATGGCATATAATCTAGCACTTCTGAATGTTCAGCAGCAAAAGCATAGGCTTCAAGTGTATGTTCTTTCCCGTATTGCATCATCAGTGGCGACCATTCTTTTGTTTTTATATTATATTCCATCTTCATATTTTCTGAATCTTGCGCCCTCTCTTCACCCTCTTTTTTCGATGAATTACAGGCAGACAATGTAAACAATAATATACATGATACAACAACGTATAAAAGCTTTTTCATCTACATCCCTCCTAGTCTCAATAATCTAGCAGTATTTTTAGTATATTACTATGTAATAGTATCATGTTTTCACTTCTACTGCCTATGACTTTTTAAATAAAAGAACGCTCTTCATAAACTTGTCCTAAAACTTCACATTTTTGTTGTTGGAATTCGCTTACAAGTGTATAATAATAGAAATAATGCGAAAGGAGCTTATACAATGGAGCATACAATCGAAGAACTCTCCCGTGCCCTCTTCATCGTGAATCGACACGCAAAAACCGCCCCAAATCCGAAATTTCTTTACTACTTAAAGAAAAAAACAGTAGAGAAACTAATTCAAGATGGAAAAGCAAAAAAAATTGGTCTTCACTTTTCTAAAAATCCTAAAAATAGTCAACAACGCTCAGATTTACTTGTATCCGTTGGGGATTATTATTTTCATATACCGCCGGAAAAGGCTGATTTTGTGGTGCTACCACATCTTGGTGAACTAAGTGAAAGCTATCGAAACCCCAAAACAAACTTACCACTTTCAAAGGCAAAGCAAATATTACAAAGCTACACTGGCATTCAAGACAACACTGCCGCACTAAATAATCATCAAAGCTCACATACAAAAAGCAAATACACAAAGCCAGTTTTCAAAAAGTTAGGCCAGACGTACTTTTAATAAACAACAATCTTAAATCGCCTTTGGAGAATATACCAAAGGCGATTTTCAATATTTTTAAAGAACCTTCGTAATAAAGATGGTCGTTTCTTTTCCTAAATTAATTTCTTTCACAAGATAATCATCAAATTTTGAACGTTTATTTACATCAAAAACCCGAACGATTGGTCGTTGTGGTAACCCGTGATTTTGGCCCACAATAAAGCCTGTTTCTCCCGTCGTTAGCTTTACTTGTCTTCCAGTAGGATAAAAGGCAACAGAACGCAAAAATTCCCAAACAACTTGGTGATCAAAATAAACATTCGTAAGAGCGAGAATACGTTCGCATGCCTCGTGCGGATGCAGTGGCTCTCCTTCTAAAGGTGATACTAAATTATCATAAGAATTTGCCACCGCCACTATTTTTGCAAATAGCGGTATTTGATCACCAGAGATTTTTCTCGGATAGCCGCTTCCATCGAAATGTTCATGATGCCCAAGAGCTACATGGGCAGCAACAGTGCTAATTTCATGTTTTTTCCTTAAAAAATTAAAACCAACCCATGTATGATCACTTGTTTCTCCTGCATCATTCATCGTACCCCGATCTAACTTACTAGGATCAACTATTTTACCAATATCATGAAACAAAGCGCCAATCGCTAAATCTTTTATTTCACTCTTGCTTAAACCAAGCTTAATACCGATTAAAACGGACATAACACAGACGTTTGTCGAATGGGCAAATAAGGCGTCATCATTCGTACGAATGTCTGTTAAACTAATCAAAATATTTTGATTTAGAAGAATTTCCTCAATAATTTTTTCAACTGATTTGCTTATTTCCTTCATATTTAAATCTTTTTTTCCATTTTGTATATATTGAGCAGATTCTGCAAACATTTGAATTGTTTCCCGTCTAGTTGCTTCAGTTACTACTTCTTCAACCTCTACGTCCTCTAAACGATCATCTTTTAAAAAAATAGCATTAACTCCCATTTGTCGCAATCTTGAAATCAAACCAATCGTAAGGACGATTCCTTCTTCAAGAAGGACCCTCCCATCACTAGTATAAATCGTTTCTCCTAATCTTTCACCTTGATTTACATTATCTAGCATTACATATTTCATAAAATATCATTCTCCCGCAAGTCGTTTTTCTTACATTATCGTTGATATAACGGGAATCAGCGTAATCGAGAATGCCCAATTTTTTGGACATTCTCTTCATTTTTAATTAAATTACGTATTTGTCAATAAGTTTGACTAGTTCGAGAATTTCTGGTTTACTTACTTGCTCCGTTGCTCCAACCACTTCACCTTTATGGCGCAAATCATCGGTAATAAGAGAAGAGAAAATGACAACAGGCAATACCTTTAATTCATTATTATCTTTAATTCGTTTTGTTAAATGATGTCCATCCATTTTCGGCATTTCAATATCGGTAATAACCATTTGAACTTCATCTGTAATATTTTTGCCTGAAGAAACAATGCCTTCTAAATACTCTAATGCATCTTGGCCATTTTCAAAGAATGATAGCCTGCTGTAGCCAGCTTGCTCGAGCGTTTCCTCTAGAAGTTTTCGAAGCAATGCAGAATCTTCAGCAATGACAATGCACTTACTTGATCGTTCTCGCGGTCCAAGCCCCTTTAAGCGCTCAATACTAATGCCTGATTCAGGGTTAATATCAACGACAATTTTTTCGTAGTCTAAAAGAAGCACCATTTCATCATTCATCTTAATAACACCAATGATTTGGCTTTCAAGACCAGTATACATTTCATTTGGCTTTTCAATTTGATTCCATGAAATGCGATGAATTTGCGATACTGTATGGACATGAAAAACTATTTTCGTTTTATTGAATTCACAAACGATGAATTTGTCATGTTTCGGATTTTCAGAAGGTGGAAAATCAAGCACAGTTGACATATTCACAACAGGCAATACTTCCCCACGAAGTGTAATAATTCCCTCAACTGAGCGATGTGCATGGGGCACAGCTGTAACTGGAACAGGGTTAATAATTTCTTTTACTTTAATTACGTTTATACCAAATTTATTATCACCTACTCCAAACTCAACAATTTCTAGTTCGTTCGTACCACTTTCTAATAAAATACCTTTATTGTTTTGAGTCATCCTTTTCGCCCTTCCATAAAAAATATTATTTCTATTATATTTGATTTCTAAGCTTTTTTAAATAGTATTTGCTAAGAACTATTGAAATAACTGTAAAAAGAACTATAGTTCAACAAATTTTATCTCATTCATAATATTTAGAATATTTACTTTATTTTACCACCTTAAAATGGTATGATTTTAGTAACCAACTAGAGAGGAAGATTTAAAATGGAAAATATTATCTGTTTTAAAAGCAAAAAGGATCAATTCACAAAAAAATTACATACTGAAGTATCTCATTTAATTGATGATTTAATGGATCAACAGCAACAAACTGTGGCATGGATACTCTATTATTCAATGAGAAATGAGTATCCTATCGACGTAGTTGGTTTTAGTTTAGAACTTTGGTACAATTTTTGCAATGAAATAGATCCCTTTATTGATGACGAAAGAAAATATGCAGCTTCTATCGAAATGTTTGTTTCAAATCTTTTAAATCTTTCGACATATACTAAACATGAAATTTTACATAAATACGGACTACATAAAATATACGATCCAGAGACAATTGAAGTATAGTATAAATAGATTCCTAAGCCAATTATTGCTACATTTATAGCGATAATCGGCTTACGGAAACTATAAAACCTATTTCTTACTTAAGTTTTGATATTGATTTATTTTCACATCAAGTCTTTGACTTAATTTAACAATTGCCGGATTTGACAGCAGGTGAGTTTGCTTCCATTCTTCACCAAGTTGTCTTCGTAGCTCTTCAATTTCTTTAGCTAACGCTAACTTGACGACAAATTCCTTCATTGTGGCACCCCAAATCAAAGTATAGAATTCCAATAGTAAACTATCTCTACTCTTATATTACCACAATTTAGGAGCATGCCCACTTTATTACATATTATTTTCATAAAAAATTTATAATTCTAATTCATTAAACCAACGAATTTTATCTCTCAATGTAACAACTTCACCAACGACAATAATCGATGGATTTGTTATTTTAGCAGAGATGCATTTTTCTTCGATATCTTCAAGTGTGCCAATTATTGTTTTTTGTGAATTTGTAGTTCCCCAGTGAATAATCGCAACAGGTGTTGCTCTCGGCTTTCCGTACTTCATTAGTTGTTCGCAAATATAATGCAAATTACCAACACCCATATAAAAAGCAAGCGTATCAATACCTTCTGCTAATGCTTGCCAATTTATATGGTCTTGATCTTTTTCGGCACGGCCATGGGCAGTGACAATGGCAAAGCTTGAAGCATAATGACGATGTGTTACCGGTATGCCAGCGTATGCCGGTGCAGCAATACCCGCAGATATTCCGGGAACAATCTCAAAATCTAAATGATTCTCTTTTAAAATTTCTGCTTCCTCTGCACCACGACCAAAGATAAACGGGTCGCCCCCTTTTAACCTTGTCACAATTTTTCCATTGTTGGCATGTTCAACTAGTTGACTATTGATTTCATCCTGGATGAGGCCATGTTTCCCTGGTAATTTGCCGCAATAGATGAGTTCACAATTTTCTTTTTTGTAATCTAGCAATTCCTTATTCACTAGTCGATCATAAATGATTACATCTGCTTCTTTAATACATTCCAGCCCACGAATCGTAATCAACTTTGGATCACCAGGTCCAGCGCCAACAATATAAACTTTACCTTTATCCATCACAACGAATATCCCTCCTTCCTTACATAATCCTCAAAATATTTTCTTCGCTCAGAATATTTTCCTTGACGGGTTAAGTCTAAATAGATTGGATCAAGTAAATGCTTTAATAAAATATATTTGAGGTTAGAATCATCAATTTTCGCTATTATTTCTTTTCTAGTTTCATCTAAAAAATCAATATATTGTTCATAGGAATGATCATAAGCTTTTTCTAAATCATGTTTAATTTTTTGGGCTAACGATGGACTGCCCCCAGATGTTGAAATGGCAATTGACAGCTTGCCACGATTTAGAACGGTTGGCACAATAAAATTACATAGCTCAGGCTGGTCGACAATGTTAATTAATTGCTGGCTACTAACTGCTTCATAGACATGTTTGTTGATTTTAGTTGAATTAGTTGCAGCAATGACTAGAAATGCATTCTCAACATCACCATTTTCAAATTCCTTCTCTTTCAGATAAAGTTGGTTAGCTTTCGACCACACCTTAATTTCCGCTGAACATTCAGGACTAACGACAGTAACATTGGCCTTTGCCTGTAATAATGACATGATTTTTCTTGTAGCAACTGTCCCTCCACCGACAACAACACAATGTTTGTTTTCTAAATTCAACATAATCGGATAAATTGACATCATAATCACCTCATGCGTACGGCTTTTCGTTCACTTGGAATTGCTCCATTTTTTCATAAATATAACTTAAATCTACATGATTGCGAATATGGTCTGCAAGCAAATCAAAAGCTTGCTCCCGTAGTTCATTGACGAAGACGCGCTTCGTCATAGGGTCCAACCCTTTTTCTTTACGGATTTCATTCAAATAAGCATGACGAAACTGATCATTATGAAAAAGCCCGTGGAAATAGGTGCCAATTACTTTCCCATCTACCGCCTGACAGCCATCTTGACGCCCTTGTAGCTGGATAAAACTGATTCCATCATGCTTCGATTGCCCCATATGGATTTCATAGCCTTTTACGGGATACGATTGATTATTATACAAAATTATTCCTTCAGACAAAACTGTCATTTTTTCTTTTGTTATGACCGTTTCAACCGGCAACAAACAAAGACCGTCGCTTGCTCCTAAAGTCGTTTCAATCCTTAGCGGGTCAGAAATTTTCTTTCCTAGCATTTGATAGCCGCCGCAAATGCCAATAATTTTTGTTTGCTTTCTTTGCATCAATTTTAAAATTCCCTTAGCCAATCCTGTTTCCTTTAAAAATTGTAAATCTTCTATCGTATTTTTGCTTCCTGGGAAAATGATTAAATCAGGTTCACCAAGGTCTTTAACAGTTCTAACAAACCTAACATGGCAATCATGCTCAGCAAAAAAAGGATCAACATCAGTAAAGTTTGAAATCATCGGATAGCGGATGACGGCGATATCAATATCCTTTGTAATATCCTCTTTTGTTGAATAATTCGCTAAAATCACCGAATCCTCTGCATCAATATTTAAGTTATGAACATATGGAATCACACCTAAAACCTTTTTCCCTGTATAATGTTCAAACCACTCAAGTCCTGGCTGTAATAAACTAAGATCACCACGAAATTTATTGATAATGACACCAATCACTCGATTTCGGTCTTCTTCCTCTAAAAGGGCCAACGTTCCTACTAAACTAGCAAATACTCCGCCTTTTTCAATATCACCAACAAGGATAACAGGAGAATTCGCCATCCTAGCCACCCGCATATTGACGAGCTCTCTATCATTGAGATTTACTTCCGCTGGGCTCCCTGCTCCTTCAATGACAATTCGCGCAAATTCAGTTTCTAAACGACGATATGCGTCTTCGATAATCTTTAAGCCTGTTTGATAAAAATCTTGGCGATAGCTTGTCGCTTTCATATTTTGATATGGTTTGCCATGGACAACAATTTGTGAATGATTTTCACTATTCGGTTTAATTAAAATCGGATTCATATCTGTTGTAGCCTCAACACAGGCGGCTTCCGCTTGCACTCCCTGCGCTCTGCCAATTTCTTTGCCATCTATCGTAATATAAGAATTAAGCGCCATATTTTGTGATTTAAAAGGGGCCGTTTTATAGCCGTCTTGGTGAAAAATTCTACATAACCCTGTCGTTACGACACTTTTCCCAGCATCCGAATGGGTACCCTGTATCATAATTGGCAGTGCTTTAGTCATTTTTCTTCCACTCCATACATTTTTTCAACCAATTTTCAACCATCTGAGGACAAGAAGCAAAATGAAAATGTGTATATCCTGAAATTAGGTTGTACGACATGTACCCTTCCTTTTTTATTCCTCTCATACCTTTTGTTTTATAAGCAAATGCTGTTTGTTCCTGCGCTTCAAAGGTAGAGTAATGGAATTCATGTCCCTTTGCCTCAAGTGCCGGTGGTAATAGAAAGTTATTTTGTTCACCGCAAATTTCACGGTACCCTAGTGCTGCAAGACGTTTTTGCATTTTCACCCGACCTGGGATGACACCGACCATTGGAAATATTTCGCCTGCTGTTGTTTCAATTGATTCCGTTAAATACATGAAGCCGCCGCATTCAGCTAGTGTTGGTATACCATTTTCAATTGCTTGTTTAATGGAAATCTTTACAGCTTCTATTTCGGAAAGCTTGTCCGCAAACTCCTCGGGAAAACCACCGCCAATATATAAACCATGAACATCTTTAGCTAAAACCTCTCCTTTTAATGGAGAAAAATAAACTAGCTCCGCACCTTTAGCTTCTAGTAATTCAAGATTTTCCTCATAGTAAAAATTAAAGGCGGCATCCCTTGCAACAGCGATCCGCACTCCACATTTTTTCGAATGACTAAATATAGAGGACGTTGGTGCTTCAAGTTTGCTAGTTTCGGCAATTTTTAATAGTTTATCCAGATCAATTGTTCGCTCCATTAACTCTCCAAGCTTTTCAAAAAAAGGCTCTAACTCTCCGCGCTCAATTGTTGGAATTAAACCGAGATGCCGTTCCGGAATTTCAATATCATCTTCTTTTAATAAGTATCCGACAACAGGAATACCACATTCTTGTTCAATTGCCGCCTTTACTAGCTTATAGTGGCCTTCACTGCCGACGCGGTTGGCAATAACAGCGGCAATCTTTACTTTTGGCTCCAAAACTTGAAAACCTTTCACAATCGCAGCAGCACTCCTTGCCATGCTTGCACAATTGACAACTAATAAAACAGGTGCATCAATAATCATACTAATCTCTGCAGTACTTCCTCCATTTGTAAGCGGGTCTTTCCCATCATAAAGGCCCATAACACCTTCTATAATTGAAAGGTTAACATCTTTATTTGCACGGCTGAAAATCTCTTTAACAACATCATGTGGCAGCATCCAACTATCAAGATTGCGGGAAGTTCTTCCTGTCACAGCTGTATGGTAAGTTGGATCAATATAATCGGGGCCGCATTTAAAGCCTTGTATGGCAAGACCTCTTTTTTTAAAAGCGGCCATTAAGCCGATTGTCAACGTCGTTTTACCTACACCGCTATTCGTGCCAGCTATTACTAATCTATTCGTACACATTTGTTTCCCCCTTCGCTAGCCTAATGATTGATAATCGCTACTGAGATTGTTACATTTCCCGATTTTTTCTTTGTTAACACAAGTTCGTTGCAACCGCTATAAATGCGAGCTGCAGGTTCACTTACTCCATACGCGCCTGTATATTTAAAAACGGTGTCAGAAGGTTCACTAATTGGTACACGATTTAACTCTTCGGGAGAATATACAACGAAATCCCAGCCGAATTTAGCTACTGTCTTAAGGAAACCTTCCTCGTCTTTCTTCAAGTCTATTGTACATAATGCTTTCACACTTTTAATAGAAAAATGTAACCCAGCTAACGTTTCCGTAATAACTTGTTCAATTTCTGCAGCACTTGTTCCACGGTTACAGCCCATACCTAAAACAATGACCTTCGGTCGATAGAGAACACCATTAGTCAGCAGCTTTTCTTCTTCCTTTGAAAGAATTCTGTGGGTAATGACTAAGGCTGCATCTGGATTGCCCTTGATTGCCTCTTGAGTAGAAGTAAAGATTACGATATTAGCTGGAAGTTGTGAGTCAAGATGCCACCAATTTTGTTCTCCAGATTCTTGAATGACGGCCACCTTTTCTTCATTAACTACTGACGCACTAACAGAAGTAACCTTTTCATCTGATTCCAACGTCCAGTTAAATTGTCTGCCGAATAGATCAACGGGAATTGTCTTTTGCACATCGGAAGCAGTCGTGATGACTGGACGGGCATTTAATAAAGATGCGACTTGTCTTGTTAACTCATTTGCACCACCTAAATGCCCTGATAAAACACTAATCACATGGTAGCCAAGGTCATCAACAACAACAACTCCTGGGTCAGTTTTTTTATCGTTAAGAAGCGGTGCAATCATGCGGACAACAGCGCCTAAAGAAACAAATAAGATAATCCCTTTATAATTTTGAAAAAGAGCAGGCAATAATAGGCGAACACTGCCTGAAAAAAGCTGGATCTCTTTTTCATTTTCGTCGCCTTGTGCAAATTTACTCATATAATATAAATCGGAATCAGCAAATTTTTGCTGTAAATTTCGCGCAAGCTGTACGCCATGCTTTGTAATTGCTACAATTGCATAATCACTTTTATTTTTGATAGGTGCTGCCGCGTTTTCCTCCAATAAAATCATTCTGCTTTCACACCTTTTCGATAGCCATGTGTAAATGCTTGATCATATAACTTTGAGCGATAATCTTTGTCGCAAATATGTTCATCCAAAGCCCAGCCCGCTAAAATCATTGCCTGCTTGCGGATGCCATTTTTTTGCATATCCATATCAAGGTTTTCCAAGGTTGTACGGACAATCTTTTCATCAGGCCATGTCGCTTTATAAACAACAGCTACCGGCGTTTTTTCATCCCAGCCTGCCGCCAAAAATTCTCCAACGATTTTTTTCGTTAATGTTGCGCTTAAAAAAAGAGCGATTGTACAGCGATGCTCGGCTAGTTGTGTAAGTTTTTCGAACTCTGGCACAGGAGTTCGGCCCTCGGCTCTTGTTAAGATTACCGTTTGCGTTAGCTCTGGAATCGTTAGTTCTGCCCCAACTCTAGCAGCCGCTGCAAACACAGAGCTTACCCCTGGAATAATTTCTACTTCTACCTGTTCCTTTTTTAGCAACGCCATTTGCTCCATAATTGCCCCGTAAACGGCCGGGTCGCCAGTATGAACGCGGACAACTTTTTTGCCTTCTTTCACTCTTGAAACCATAAGACCAACCATTTCATCTAAATGCATCCCCGCTGTTTTAACTATTTCCGCAGTCAGCTTACATTTTTGCATCAATTGTTCATTCACAAGCGAATCAGCATAGAGTACCACATCTGCTTCTTCAATTAGCCGTAGGCCTTTCACTGTAATTAACTCTGGATCACCAGGTCCTGCTCCAATAAAATAGATTTTCACTTTCGCACCACCATTAACGTTAAATATTCTAAATCAACATCTTTCAAATCGTTCACATTCCAAATGATTTCCTCATCAGAAGTAACCTTAGTAACAACAGAGGCATTATTAGTTAATTTTAATTCCGCTAATAAATCCAACATTGGCTTAATAACTTTAGCAACCTTTAAGAAAACAACACAATCATTTTCCGATATAACTTTTTTCATTTCACTATAATCAGCGGTCGCAGGAACGATAGCAATTTTATCATCTCCATCTGCTAAGGGAAGTCCAAGTCTAGATGCTGCCCCGTTAATTGATGAGATTCCAGGTATTGTTTTGATTGCGATGTGCGGGTACTTTGATTTCATCAGCTTCATCATATGTATAAACGTGCTATATAAAAGCGGGTCCCCTTCCGTTACAAAAGCAACATCCTTTCCTTCCGAAAGCTTAGCGGAAACTAACTCCACCGTGTTTGTCCATTCTTTTTCTAAGACAGCCTGGTCCTTTGTCATTGGAAAAACAAGCCCAAGCATCTCCTTTTCATTTGGATTGACATAAACATCAATGATTTTATGGGCATAGCTTTTACTGCCTTTGCGGCTTTTTGGATAAGCTATCACAGATGATTCCTTTAAGATTCTAAATGCTTTTACTGTAATCAGTTCTGGGTCACCAGGTCCGACGCCGACCCCATAAAGCGTTCCAATCATATTTGTTCTCCTCTCAATGCTTAGAAGCTGTAATTATATAAATAGGGTTTAATGCTTCAAATCTCGTTAATTGTAATATAGGCTTGCTCTTTGAAATTTGTGCAAGCGTAATAGCAACATCAAGATTATTCTGTTTAAAACTATTGACAGCCTGCATTAAATTTTCAATTGTAGCCGCATTTAAGACAATACGACCGTTTTCGTTTAAGCGGCTTGAACATATATTTAAAATCTCATTGATATTTCCCGCCGTGCCGCCTATAAATACGGCATCTGGATTTGGAAATTGCTCTAATCCATCAGGTGCTTTCCCATGGACAACGGTCACATCTGCGCGAAATTTTTTCATATTTTCATAGCAATTTACAATATCATGTTCATTTTTTTCAATTGCGTAGACAGCACCTTCTTTCGCAATTCTTGCTGCTTCAATCGCCACTGAACCAGTACATGTCCCGATATCCCATACGATGGAATCCTTCTTTACGTTAAGAGCTGCCAATGAAAGTGTCCGTATTTCTTTTTTCGTAATTAATCCTTTTTCAGGCTTTCTTTGAAAAAATTCGGCATCGTTAATTCCTAATCCCCATTCTGGGCTAGGGGCTGCTTTTTTTAATATGACAACATTTAATGGAAAAAATTGTTCATCAGCCATTTCCGCCAAAGTGAAGAAGCGGCAGCGTTCCTTTTCACCGCCTAAATGTTCGGCAACAAAGGCTTTATACTCTGTCATACCAAACTGTAATAAATATTTAGCAATGACAGCTGGGGTATTCTCTTCATCTGTAAGAATGGCAACTTTGGCTTCACCATCAATTTTTTGTGCCAACCCCTTTATTGCTCTGCCATGAACACTTATAAATTTGGCATCATGCCAGCGCTCCCCCATTTTCGCAAACGCTAGTTGAATCGAACTTAAATTCGGGTAGATTTCTACCTCTATTTTGCTCGCTAAGTAACTGCCGATTCCAAAAAACAACGGGTCACCTGATGCTAAAATAACCGTATTTCTTGTTTCTTCTACTAGCTGATTCACTAGCTTTGCCAACCCACCCTTAATTGCTAATTTTTCACCTTGATAATCTGGAAAAAAAGCTAGCTGCCTTTCTCCGCCAATTAGCAGTTCACTTTCATAAATCCATGCTTCATATAGAGGAAGGAGGCTTTCCTTGCCGTTATCTCCAATCCCGATTATTTTTATTGAACTAGTCATGTAAAATCGCCCTTCCTAAAAACTCTCCATTTAATGTAAAGAGCACTGTCTCAATATCAATGCCACCTTTGATTTCCTTGTAAGCAGCTTGATTACATAAATGACAAAGTGTTTCGAAAAAAGTATGGGTTCCAAGTACTGCCATTAGGTCGCCAACCTGGGATGCTGTATTAGCCTCCCTTATTTCCGCTATAACGTTTTCAGGAGCACCTGACATCTTCGCAACCTCGGCTAAAAACTGAAAGTCAACTTGGGAGCCTTTTGAATGGACCATCATATCGCCTTTTGCAATTTTCGAAAATTTGCCCATCATTCCTACCATCGATACTTTTTTTACACCTTGTTTCTTGCATTGCTTTAACGTAAATCCGACAAAATCCCCCATTTCAATAAATGCTTCTTCACGCAAATGAGGGTATGTCTTCATCGCATATTTTTCACTGCGGCCGCCTGTTGTAATAACAACATGCTCGCATTCGTTGGCATGAGCTACTTTAATGTATTGCACAATGCTGGCCATATAAGCTGAAGACGAAAATGGAACGACAATCCCTCTTGTACCTAATATAGAAATACCGCCAATTACGCCAAGGCGGGCATTCAATGTCTTTTTAGCTATTATTTCCCCATCTGGAACAGAAATAGTGACAGAAATGCCACGATTGATTTCAAATTCATTAAGTAATTCTTGGACAGTTTCTTTAATCATTTTCCTTGGAATCGGATTAATGGCCGCTTCACCAATTGGAATAGGCAACCCAGGCTTTGTAATCCTACCGACTCCGATACCTCCATCTAATTGGAAACCCTCCTCAGCTGTCCATTGTACCGTTGCTAAAATGAGCGCCCCATGTGTCGCATCAGGGTCATCACCGCCATCCTTGATTACTCCAGCAATCGCTTTATCGTTATAAAGATTACATTCCACAATTTCAAACATTACATGTTCACCAGCAGGTATATAAATTTTAACGTGTTCAACCACTTTTCCTGTAATCAACGCTAATAATGCTGCTTTTGTTGCAGCGGTAGCACATGCACCAGTTGTGTAGCCATATTTTAATTGTTTTTTTGTTTCTGTCTTTGAATCTTCCATTTCAACATTCAATCCTTACGATTGTTGATCCGCTAAAATTGAAATTGCATTTAAAGCTGCGACAACAACAGTGCTACCGCCTTTTCGACCAATATTAGTAATAAACGGAATAGTTAGCTTTGCTAATTCTTCCTTTGATTCGGCAGCCGATACAAAACCAACAGGCATTCCAATAACGAGGCTTGGCTTCGCTTCCCCTTCTTTGACAAGACGAATTAATTCTAAAAGAGCAGTCGGCGCGTTGCCGATAACATAAATGCCGCCGCTTACTTCTCTAGCAGCCTTTCTCATCGAAATAATCGCTCTCGTTGTATCTAAACGCTTCGCTTCCTCGACTACATCCGGATCAGAAATATATACTTTCACTTCACTGCCGTATTTCTCTAAGCGCGGCTTGCTAATGCCAGCTTGCACCATTTGCACATCAGCGACAATTTTTTCACCATTTAAAATTGCTTTAATCCCAGCTTGAACAGCATCTGGATGAAAAATCATACTTTTTCCAAGTTCAAAATCTGCTGAGGAATGGATGACTCGTTGCACAACAGGATATTGTTCCTCAGTATATGAATGTTCACCAATTTCTTCGTCAATCATTTCAAAGCTTTTTCCTTCAATCTGTTGCGGCTGAATTGTGATAGGTTTAAATTCAGTTTTAAAATCCATCCGTTTCGACTCCTTTTAAATGATTTATAATACTTTGGATTGTTGAAAATGTAACCCCATATTGAATATTCGGGCGTTTAATGATAATTGTTTCAATTCCAAGCTCAATGGCAGCAGCAATTTTTTCATCTACTGACCCAGCTTGTCCACTTTCCTTTGTAACCATCAATGTCACTTTAAATTGTTCAAAAAGAGCTTTATTAAATTCTTTAGAAAACGGACCTTGTATCGCAACGATATCCTTTTGCGGCAAGCCTAGCTGTTCACATTTCTCCATATTATCTTTTCTTGGAAGCATTCTTGCGATGACCCTCGTTTCTGGTAAATGGAGAAGTTTATCCGTAAAAATCTGTAATGTTTTGCTGCCAGTTGTAAGCATAATTATGCCTTTTTTTTCAGCAGCCAACTCAGCAGCCGCTTCATATGAATCTACCACTGTTAACAGCTCATGCTGAAATGATTGCGTAGGCCGCTCGAAGCGAATATACGGAATGTTGGCCTGTTCGGCTCCTTTCATTGCGTTTTTGGAGGCCTCTTCAGCGTAAGGATGACTGGCATCAACAACAACATCAAAATGATGGTCCTTTATAAGTTGAGCGATATCCGCATCTGTTAATCTGCCAACCAATACTTGCAGTCCTGCCTTTTGAAGCTCTTTTTCGGCGTTATTCGTTACGACAGTTGTCATGACCTCAAACCCGTTGGCAGTAAGTTCAAGAGCAAGCTCTCTGGCATCACTAGTCCCGGCTAATTGCAATATCTTCAAAACATTCCCACCTCCAATTACTGTGAAAATTTAAGAATGATGGTGATTGTGTTCATGATGATGGTTCATGTGCTCCATTGCCCCTAAGCGGTACTGGCATGTATCACAATTCATTTTCACATCATCTTTAAGAGCTTCCTCAACGCGATTCATTACTATCGTTTGCAAGTTTTTATGAAAACCAAAATAACTAGCTAATGCAAAGTCACAATTTGGATATTTCTCTGAAAAACTAACAACCATTTTCTCAAGACGTTTTATTAAAATACCCGTAAATAAGAAGTAAGGTAAAATAACAACCTTCTTCGCCCCTAACAATGCACAACGCTCTACCACTTCATCAATAAGTGGATTCGTAACCCCCATAAAAGCTGGCTCTACTAAGCGATAATTTAATTTCTCCCATAACAGTCTCGTAATCTTGTAAAGATCACTGTTGGCGTCCGGGTCACTACCACCACGCCCTAGTAAAATAATCGCCGTATTAGAATCTGCTTTATTCAAATCTAAACCAACTTCCTCTAGGCGATTCATACAAATGTCCAAGGCGGCATCATGTATACCGATAGGCCGCCCGTAAGTAAAGTGGACAGTCGGATATTTTTTCTTTGCTTCATCAAGACAAGCTGGGATATGGATTTTTGAATGTCCCGCCTGCAAAAGCATAAGCGGGATTACAAATACATGTGTCGCTCCTTTTTTTACACATGTATCAATTCCATCCATAACAGTAGGCATTTCAAATTCTAGAAAACATGTTTCAACGAGCAAACTAGAATCAATAGCTGGCTTCATTTCATTAATAAATTGACGAACCTCTTCATTCCCCTCAAAGTCCTGACTCCCATGGCCAACAAACAAAATTGCTTTCATGCCGTTTCCCCCCTATTAATCTCCGCATAAAGCAGGTGTAATCTCAATATTTGGCATCATATCCTTATATTGATAGCCGCAAATC
Source organism: Bacillus sp. (in: firmicutes) (assembly GCA_012842745.1). NCBI lineage: Bacteria > Bacillati > Bacillota > Bacilli > Caryophanales > Bacillaceae > Bacillus > Bacillus sp. (in: firmicutes). The sequence goes on from DUSF01000048.1 coordinate 63,784, forward strand.
ACTTTCACTCGCTTAAAAAACTTAAATAATCTTTCGTTTGGGTGCGCCTTTTCCTTGTATTCATTGATAACGCCTTCCACTACCTCGACAACTCTATCAGGATCAATGCCCTCTTCAACCATTTGTCCTGAATGAGCTGTACGGCCAACAGGCTTGGCCCCAATAAACAAATCAAATTTTCCTTGCCTGTAGACGAGTCCAATATCCTCTTTCACGGCCCCATAGCACGCCATTCCACAGCCATTGATTCCTAGCTTTAATTCCTTTGGTAAAGACATCCCGCCAAATTGCTCCTGTAACTCTTCCGCATATGGAATTGGGTCCTTTTTCTCACCGTCACAAAAATCACAAGCTTTAACAGTTAACACATCACCAACAGGAGAAAGTATAAAGCCGGCTTCCGTTAATTTATCAATGATGACGTCTGGATTAGAGGTTGGAACCTGGATATGAATTTGATGGTCCGTTGAATACTCAAGCGTCCCCCGTTCACCAGCTACATCAGCTAAAATGACCATTTGCTGTGCCGTGAATTTTTTGTTGGCAACCCCAGGGCTTACAGCAAGCTCTAAAATATCTTCAATCTTCGTTTCTCTAACAGCATCTGCTAATTTCTTTAGTGCTTCTTCGGCAATTTCAACAGTAGTCTCAGCCTTTTTGCCACCGTGAAGTGCCCATGGCTCATTCTCCTGCCTTAACCGTTCATGTAATTGAAGTCGTTGTTCATCCGTGTTTAATGAATACTTTCTATGGTAACCTCTAGGGGTGATGATTTTCCCACTGTAAAGAAATGTCGTCGAATTTCCAATGATAACAGTTGTTAACATGCCTATTTCATGTTCAAGCATCTCCCCTAAAGTCGTCACAATGACACTTTCTCGCTCCCTGTAAGCACTTTTGACTAAGCCAACTGGTGTATGAGGGCTGCGATATGTAAGTAAAATTCTTTGTGCTTCTTCAATTTGCCTCGTTCTGCGGCCACTTTTCGGATTATAAAGGGCAATTACAAAATCTGCGATGGCTGCTGCTTCAACACGTTTCGCGATGAGCTCCCATGGTGTTAAGTGGTCACTAAGACTAATCGTGCACGCATCATGCATAATCGGTGCCCCTAATAATGATGCACAAGAATTAATGGCAGAAATCCCTGGAATAATCTCGACTTCAACACCTGTCTTCGAATCCCAATCTTTTTCAACAAGCACCTCATAAATTAAGCCAGCCATGCCATAAACACCAGCGTCACCACTGGAAACAACAGCTACTTTTCGTCCTTGTTCAGCCAATTTCACAGCCGCTTGCGCCCTTTCAACCTCCTCCGACATCCCTGTGCTAATAATCTCTTGATCTGTAATTAAATCTTTTACTAAATCTATGTAAGTTTTATAACCAAGGATACAATCAGCTTCAGCAATTCCTTCTTTCGCGCGTTCTGTAAAATGCTTTTCACTGCCTGGTCCAAAACCGATGACGATTAATTTACCTGACATTTGCATAATCCTCCCTGCTCTCTAGCAATTTTTTTAACAACTGTAAAACTTCTTTTTTAGATGCTGTGCTCATATTGACTTTGCAAAAATGCGAGGCTTCTTTTACAAGTTGTTTTAACTGAAATAACAATGGAACGGACAAACCTTTTTCCAAAACAAATTTCTCATTTGTAAACAGCTCATCAGCTGTCCCTTCATAGACAAGACCGCCATTTTCGATAACAAAAATCCAATCAGCCCATTCATATGCAAGTTCAAGGTCATGAGTAGACATCACGACAGTTGTCCCAGCTTTGTGAATGCTATTTAATTCCGTCAGAAATACTTTCGTTTGGGCTGGATCAAGATAAGTGGTCGGTTCATCTAACATTAAAAGCTCTGGTTCAAGCCCCATAATCCCTGCTAGAGCCACTCGTCTTTTTTCACCTAAACTCAAATGATGGATAGGCTTATCCTTCAAATGCTCAATATGATAGCGTTTGATGATTTGCTCGACCTTTTCCTGCAATTCTTTCCCCTCATATCCTGCATTAACAAGCCCATATGCCAAATCTTCGATTACGATAGGGGCAATTAACATTTCATCAGCGTTTTGAAAAAGCAGCCCTGTTTTTCGACGAAATTCTTTTAAATATTTTTTCTTTAAAACAAGCGGCTCTCCTTTCCAAAGCAGCTGACCGATACTAGGTTTTAGCAACCCATTTGCTAGAAGTAAAACAGTTGATTTTCCAGAGCCATTATGACCTAAAACTGCACATTTCTTTCCAGCTGGAATTTTCATTGAAAAATTTTGCAAAGCAGCTTGCCCATTGCCTTCGTAGGCAAACGTAATATTCTCAAATTCTAGTACATTATTCATTTCAGCTATTTCTCCACCACCACTCTAAACCAATTAGTAATGTAATGACACATATACATGAACAAACAAATGTCCACGGAACCTTTTTTTCTCTTTGCTCTGGATAAAAAAAGCGATCAGTAAAACCCCTTGATTCAACTACAAATGTCATTCTTTTATATTTTTCAAATGTTTTGAAAAACAATTGAACAACGACTAAGCCGACACTATGGAGCTTACGTTTCCAAGTAAGATTTCCTAGTCTTGAAGCAACAACTAAATTTAATTCCGCAACATACTGGAAAAATATAAAAATAAAGCGATACATGCTAACTAATACGTCTAACAATACTTGTGGAACGCCGATTTTATGTAAGGCTTGCAAAATTTCGTTAAAAGGAGTCGTAATGAAAAGTGCAAAAACACAAATAAATACACTAATTGCTCGGCATATGATCGAATAAGCGAACTGCAAGCCTGTTTTTGAAATATAAAACTGCCAATGCTTCATTGTTATGATTGGAAACAATACATCATTGTCCGTCGCTGACATTTGTGACACACCGATTACTAACGCTGGCATGCTTATTAGTAAAAATAAACTCGGAACGACTAACCACCTACATAAGAACAAAATAGGAATCTTCGCAAAGCATAATAAAAAAACAACTACCCCGACAAAAACAAACAACTGAACAGGAACATGGGAAATATAGGTGATGGCTACAAGCAAAAACGTGAAAATGATTTTATAGCTAGCAGCAATATTCCGAAAATGGCTCTTGTAACTCATCGTATCTAGTTGAAAATTCATTGCTTTCTATGACTCTCTTTCCTTCCTTTGGATAGGCCGAAATAATAGCCAATAAAACCAGCCCCAGCTGCTGCTTGGAGAGCAAACAAAAAGCTTTCGACCTCACTGCTAGTTGGTGTAAAAACAGCAGAAAACCATGGTTTGTAATCAGGGCTTAACTCTTGAATTTGTTCTTCAGCAAGGCTGTCAGCCCCAAAAAAATTTGCATTGCCGATGAACAGAAGTGGGCTAAACGTGATTACTAACGCTGCCAAGATGAGCCATTTATTTTTCACCTGTAACCACTCCTCGCTTCATATCTTGTAAAAAATGAATCTCCTTTGCATTATATGAAATCAACCAATTCCAAACGAATACAGTTAAAAGCCCCTCAACGACAGCTAACGGAATTTGAGTTACTGCAAAAATTGCTAAAAATTTAATAAAGGCAGTGCCAACCCCTCCAGTTGGAAAAGCCAATGCTAATTGCAGCGAAGTAAAAACATAGGTTAGCACATTGGCGAGAAATGCCGCTGTAAAGATTGCAAGTGATTGCTTATTTACAAGACGGATCAGCCATTTGTAGGAATAATAGCCAACAAAAGGGCCAACGACTGCCATTGAAAAAGCATTTGCTCCTAAAGTAGTGATGCCACCATGAGCAAGTAGTATCGCTTGGAAAAATAATACGAATGTTCCCAATACTGCCATTACCTGCGGGCCAAAAAGAATCGAGCCAAGACCAACACCTGTAGGATGGGAGCTGCTACCTGTTACTGATGGGATTTTTAAAGCTGATAAAACAAAGACAAAGGCTCCCGCCAATCCTAGCATTAGTTTAAGCTGTGGGTATTCCTTTGTTATTTTCTTCATTTTTAACAGGCCCCATAGGAAAAAAGGGATAAATACGCCCCACCAAAACAAAGTCCAACCTAATGGTAGATATCCCTCCATAATATGCATCGCATACGCATCATTAGGTGAATTGAATGTAAAATAAAGGAACAAAACTAAAATTAACAATAGCTTTGACATTTACATCTCTCCTTTTTCTTTATATACAAACAAAAAAACCTTATCTCGATGATGAGATAAGGTTTCAACATATGCTTTGCGACTATGCCAAAAGATAAAAGGACATAGAATACCAGCTAGAAACCTTATCCTCCCCACCGAAGGTATAAGCATTCGACTTTAAAAGCAGGTTTCCTGGCTCGTACTTCCCTTTACTCTTGTCCCTTCCCAGATTATAATCCAGTGGCTTTGACAATTTCATCCATACTCACAGTAGCGGGGGCTGCATCGGACTTTCACCGATTTCCCTATTATCTATATAAAATATATAGCACTTTTAAAGCTGATTATTTAGTTGTAAATATACTAATCATTTAACAGCAAAGTTTTCCTTTTCGCAAGCACTAATTTTAATTTCTGGAAATTTCATTGTTATTTCAACACCCTAACTTATTATAAAAACTAGTTACAAATGTCATAAATATTTGTTAAAATAAAAGTATTGTATTAATTTTTACTTAATAGGAGGAGAACAGATGAGTGGAGCTCAGACAGATCAAAAAGGATATTTTGGCGCGTTTGGTGGCAGTTTTGTACCGCCAGAATTACAGGAAGTTTTAGACTATCTTGAAGAACAGTTTAATAAATATAAAGATGATGAAGACTTTAATAACGAATTTAAATATTATTTAAAAGAATATGTTGGTAGAGAAAATCCATTAACATTTGCCCGCAACTTAACTGCGAAACTTGGTGGTGCTAAAATCTATTTAAAACGTGAAGATTTAAACCATATGGGTGCCCATAAAGTCAATAACGTACTCGGCCAAATCTTGCTTGCCAAGCGAATGGGTGCAAAAAGGGTCATTGCTGAAACAGGCGCAGGCCAGCATGGTGTAGCGACAGCGATGGGCTGTGCAATGTTTAATATGGAATGTGTCATTTATATGGGCCTTGAAGATACAAAACGACAAGCGTTAAACGTATTCCGTATGGAAATGCTAGGGGCAAAGGTAGTGCCCGTTTCAAAGGGACAAGGCCGCTTAAAAGAAGCGGTTGATGAAGCGTTAAATGATCTTGTTCTTAATTACAAAAATACATTTTATTTATTAGGTTCAGCGGTTGGTCCCCATCCATACCCGCTAATGGTTAAGCATTTCCAATCAATCATAAGTGAAGAATCAAAACGACAAATTTTAGAAAAAGAAGGTCGTCTTCCAGATGCTGTTGTAGCCTGCGTAGGCGGCGGTAGTAATGCGATTGGCGCTTTTGCTCATTATCTTGATGAACCGTCTGTTCGCCTAATCGGTGTAGAACCGGATAAAGCCGCAACAATGACAGAAGGTGTGCCAGCAGTTATCCACGGTTTTAAAACATTAACGCTGTTAGATGAAGAGGGCAACCCTAAACCAACGTTTTCAATCGCGGCAGGACTAGATTATCCGGGGGTAGGGCCAGAACATAGCTACTTAAAAGAATGTGGTCGTGCCGAATACTACCCTGTTACAAACGACGAAGTATTGGACGCGTTCCAATTACTTTGTAAAACAGAAGGAATTATCCCAGCACTTGAAAGCACCCATGCTGTTGCCTATGCGATTAAGCTTGCGCAACAAATGAAACCTGAAAATATTATTATCGTAAATTTATCAGGCCGCGGCGACAAAGATGTCGAGCATGTCTTTAATCTTTTGCAAGAACGAAATAAATAATTTTTCATTTTGACAGGGGCTACCTCTTTTGGGGTAGTCTCTTTTTTTTTGCACTTTTAAACGATAAACCCATAGTATGTATTGTTGAAAACAGACTAGAACGGGGGTTACAAAGGTGCCAAAATACATTTGGGGAGTCGATTCCGCCCAGAAGGTTACACGAGAATTATATGAATGTGTCATGCGCAATTTCAGCTACCCCAATTATTGGGGACGTTATTTATCAACGGTACCCAATGCATCTGAAGGGTTGACAGTTGAAGAAATTCAGTTTATAAAATCAAAAGGGAGTAAACTTTTGCCAATTTATAATGATTTTAGATCTTCAACAGGTTATCGTGAAGGCCAAGTAGCAGCAAGAAATGCCATTTTCCAAGCGAGACGGCTAGGGCTGCAAAAAGGGGCACCAATATTCGCCAATGTTGAACGGTTTTTTGCAGTTGATAATGTATGGATTCGCGCATGGGTTGAAACTTTTTTACCAAGTGGGTATGTAAGTGGATTTTACTTCAATCCAACAGAGGGGCCTTTTAATAATGAATTTTGCAAAGCAGTCCAAAACAATAATCAAGTGAAAACTCAAGCAATTCTCTGGAGTGCTGAGCCAGTCCTAGGTGTTACAAATAACAAAAAAGCGCCAAAATTCAATCCTAAAAAAGTCGCCTGTGACGGTACAGTCTGGGCATGGCAATATGGACGAAACTCAACTATATGCCCAATCAATACAAATTTAATTGATAACAGATTATTTACTAAACTGCCTTTTTAATCATGAAAAGATGATGATATTAATATGATGGTATTGTAAGAAAATTTATTTTGATGAGGAGGAATAAGTATGGGGATAAAACTAATAAAGATTGCTGCCATCTACTTCTTATTAGCAATTATATTAGGAATGTTTATGTCTATCACTCATAAATTTGACTATGCACCTTCACATGCACATATCGCCCTTCTAGGCTGGGCTAGTTTAGCGCTAGCTGGTATTATTTACGTTTTATTTCCAAAGGCAGAACATAATAGACTTGGGAAAGGTCATTTCTGGTTTCACAATATCGGGCTGCCAATCATGATGATAGGCCTACTAGCTCTAGAAGGCGGCGTTCCTACTGCCGAACCTGTCATTGCCATTGGTGCTACGATTACATCGATTGGAATACTTCTTTTTGTTATTAATGTTCTTCAAAATGTAACAACTTTTGGACGGCGGTAATTGTCTTTTTGATGCCGACTCGTAAGGGGTTTGGCACTAAAATAAATACGATATGTTAGTTTCCGAAATCTTGTTAACACTACTTGTCATCATATGATAGCATCTAACCCCTTTATTTGAGTCGGCACAATATTTCCCCTGAATTTAAAAACGGAATCGCTTTACAATAACACTTAGATTTTTAGCTTCCTGAGTAAGTAATGAAGCATCCTCTGCTAACTGGTGAATTCCTTCAACTTCCTTATCCACAGTTGCTGTTGTTTCTTGAACAATTTCCGTAAAATCTTTAGCGATAATATTAATTTCTTCAATAATTTGCTGTAGTCTACGTCCATTTTCAGTAACAGACAAGGCATATTTCCGATTATTCGAAACAAGCTCCTTCGTTTTAATGGAAGCCATTTTCAAATTATTAATCGCTTTTCCAGCTTCAGCGACAAGCTCCACCCCGTCACCTATTGATTTAACATTACCTTCAACTTGCTCGACAGCGTCCTGCAACTCATCTCTAGTTTGTTCAAGTGAAGCAAGAATGTCTCGGGCAAACTCATTCGTTCCCTCGGCAAGCTTTCTAACTTCGTTTGCCACAACAGCAAATCCTTTGCCACTATCACCGGCACGAGCAGCTTCAATCGAAGCATTTAAAGCAAGAAGATTTGTTTGTTTAGCAATATCTGTTATCGACGAAACTTTGTTCATGACAAGATCTGCATCATTTGAGATTGTCCTAATTTTTTTAGCCGTTTCAATCACAGTATCTTGAATTTCTCTCATTTGCCTTTGCGTTGAAATTACCGCATTTTCTCCTTCATTGGATGTTTGCAAAGCTTCATCCGCACCATAAACCGCTTTTTCAACTTCACCCTGCATCATCTCTACTAGTTCCATCATCGTATCGACCATTTCCTCTGCGGCGATAACAGAGTTACTTTGCTGTTCAGCTCCACCGCGAAACGATTGCATTGTGGCTGAAACTTGGTCAAACGCAGCTGATAACTTTTGGGAGGATTGTTCCTGATGCTCACTTATAACCCCTACCGATTTCGTCGCATCTTCAAATTTTTTAATAATCATCCGAAATCCCAAAATTACTTTATTAATCTCGTAGCCGATTTGATGAAACTCATTTCGACCACCCTTTGTTTTTACTTCAGCACTTAAATCACCTGAAGAAATCGTTCTTGTTACTGAATACCATGTTCGCAATCTTCCTCTTATAGAAAAATGGAAATATAAGCTTAACAACATTGTAAAACCTGAAGTTAGTAAAAAAATTATTAAACATTGTATAAAAGCTAATGCAAACATCTTCGCTGAAAGCGCTGCCATAAAACCAGGTACTAAACTTAACAAAATAAACATTAAACCAATAAATGGGCGATGTATAAGTCTACCCATCCTTAAAACATAGTGGTTTCCCTCACTATCTTGGATAATTGGGCATGATGCATCAACAAGCACTTCTCCAGTATTCCTTTGATAAAGCTGCAATAATGGAATGTTTGTCTTCGCAGCCTTTAAGCCCACCTCATCTTCAAAATGGCCACCTTCTCGAAGTCGGTTTGTATGGACAAAACTACGCCCATTTTGATCAACAATTACAAAAAATTCATCATTTTTTAGTTCCTCATCAAGAACTGTACGCAAATGATCAACCTGTTCTTGAATTGGAATGTTTTCCTTCCATTTATTTTTAATAGTGTTTGCAACCTGCTCTACCTTTTGTAATGCTTGTTTAGCAGACTTTGTTGTCAACAACCGACTCATTAAATCCCCCCTCCTTATCCCCTTTCTGAAAATTTAAAATATAAGCCTATTTATATATTAGTACAATTTTATGAACTTTTCATCTATTATATTTCACTTAGAAATATTTTTGTTACATATCTTCCCTAGGATTTATAAAAATCCCCACTTTTTTGCTGTAAATGTTAATTCATCACGAAAGTCTGGATGGGCAATATTAATTAACTCCTGTGCTCGCTGTGACAGGCTTTTTCCACGTAATGAAGCTACACCAAATTCAGTTACAATATGGTCTACATCATTTTTCGATGTTGTAACAACGGACCTCGGGCTTAACTGCGGCTGAATTCGTGATATAGTACCGTTTTTAGCGGTTGAATGTAAACATATAAAGCCCTTACCATTTTTCGCAAACATCGCCCCTCTTGCAAAATCAACTTGGCCACCAGAAGAGCTATAATAACGGCCTTGTATCGTTTCAGATGCACATTGCCCTAGGAAATCAATTTCTGTAGTTGCATTAATACATACCATATTATCCTCTTGAGCTATTACTCTAGGATCATTCACATAGTTTACAGGAAGCATCTCTATTCCAAGGTTATTATTTAAAAGAGCGTATAATTTTTTTGTTCCTAAAGCAAACGTTGCTACCGCTTTACCAGGAGAAAGCTTTTTTTCGGTACCCGTAACAACTCCTTTTTCAATTAACTCCATTACCCCATCCGCCATTAATTCGGTATGAATTCCGAGATTCTTATGATTAGTCAACATTGAAACAATCGCATTAGGAATCGCCCCTATACCAGATTGAATCGTCGCACCATTTTCAATTCGCTCTGCCACAAATTCAGCAATCCTTCGATCAATGTCCGTAATTTCAGCCGGCTGCACCTCAAACAAGGGATAATCTACATTTATGTAACCTTCAATTTGACTTATATGAATCACATTGCTTCCAAACGTTCTTGGCATTTGCTTATTTACTTCTAAGAAAAAGGGCACCTTTCCAATAAAGGGCGCTACATAATCAGCTGATACACCTAGTGAAAAATAACCATGCTCATCCATTGGTGAGGCAGCTGTTACTATTAACGACATTTTCGTAGCTTTTTCTAAAAGTCGTGGCATTTCATGGAAATTATTAGGTACTAATGAACATTTCCCTTCTAAAAAAGCTTTTCTAGTCACATGACTTAAAAAATATGATACATGCTCAAGATGGCCTGCATATTTTCCCCATATATAATCTCTTTCTTTAATTCCATGCATTTGGTGAATGCGTACATTTTTAAAATTCGTCGCATTTCTTTCAATAACATCTACTAAGATTTGCGGCTCTCCATTTGCTAGCGGCACGATAATATCATCGTCATTATGTATGTAAGACAAAACATCTTCCGGTTTTTTTTCTTTGTTATTGAATAATTGACCAATTGACAACGGTTTCATCTCCTTTTCAAACCATATAATAACATTTTTGCGAATGAAACAAAAACTTAATAGAAAAGTTTGCAAAATTTTTTATATATTTCAGTTAACTTTCAGTTTTTCGAATTATATTTACCTTAAATAATAAGTTAAGGAGGGAACTATTTTGAAAAAGATATTCGTATTCATCCTAGCAATTATAATGATTACGTCTGTCAATAGTTATGCTGAAGGAACATCACTTGGCGTTCCCCTCAACGAAAAACAGCTAGATCTGCAGTTTGTAGATAAACAGGTCGAATTGCTTTTAGGTACTATAATTCTTCTACCAGAAAACAATAATTACGATAAAGTAAGTGTACGCGAAATGATTGCCACAATCTCACAAATCGATCCGGTTATTCTTACTTTCTTAACAGAGAATAATCTAAAGATAAAGCTATTCGATGGAAGATTAACTGATGAGCCAAGTTTTCAAGATTTAAGAGGCGCTGTGCCAAGGGGATGGAATAACGGCTTAACATGGGATGATGTTCCAGGTGGGTGTGTACAAACGTTAGCAGTAGCTAAAATAGGTGCAAGCCGCACAGGAATGGGGCATAGCTCCGTTAATTTAGAATTACATGAAATTGGTCATTTATTTGAACGTAATTATCAAGAGCTTAAAAATAATGAGAAATATGATAGCATTTGGAAAGGGGAAGCAGCAAAATTGATGCCTGGCCGCGCCTATTTTTCAGACTACCAAGATGAATTTTTTGCAGAAGCCTTCGCAATGTTTTATTACAGCAATAATACAAGAGAAGTAATAGAACAAGTGGCTCCGAAAACATTTTTATTAATGAAAGAAATTGAAAACAATTCATTATTAATGTAAGACAATGTTATGATCGTCTAAGAAAATAATAAGTTATCAATAAAGCAAGTCTCTAAGCGGTTAACGAAGAAATGTAATCTCAATTTATAAAACTATTGAGGGCTTCATTCGTATTCACTTAGAAACTTGTCATACATATTTTAATTAGCTTGTTAAGCTGGTTTAGCCTAAGGCCACATCTAAAATCATCATGATTGTGAAACCTACCATCAACGCTAACGAAGCAAGGTCATGATTTCCATTTTCATGGGAACTAGGAATAACTTCCTCCGCTACTACAAAGATCATTGCCCCTGCAGCAAAGCTTAATGCATATGGGAGCAATGGTTCAATAAAAACAACAGCTAAAGCTCCGATTACAGCGGCAATTGGTTCAACCATGCCTGAAAGCTGTCCATACCAAAAACTTTTGAGCCGTGACATCCCTTCTCTCCGCAATGGTACAGAAACAGCAACACCCTCGGGAAGGTTTTGAATACCTATTCCAATCGCTAAAGCTAGGGCACCAGCCAATGATGCTGATGAATATCCAGCAGCAACTGAGCCAAAGGCAACACCAATTGCTAGCCCTTCTGGAATATTGTGCATGGTGATTGCAAGAACTAATAACGTACTTCTTCTTTTTCCTTCCGGCCTAATCCCTTCAGCTTGATCGATTGGTGCCATTGGATGCAAGTGTGGCAATATTTTGTCAAAAAGCATTAAAAAGAGACCGCCACATAAAAATCCAATCGCAGCTGGCATCCAAGCGGTTTTTCCGCTTGCTTCTGCCATTTCTATCGCTGGAGAAAGAAGCGACCAAAAGCTAGCCGCAATCATAACTCCCCCAGCCAAACCGAGCATTCCATCAAGAACCTTTTGGTTAAAATTCTTAGCCGTAAAAACGGCCGCCGCCCCAATTGCAGTCATCAGCCATGTGAATAAGGTGGCAATTAATGCCTGCATGGCAGGACTAAACTGAGCTATAAAATCGAGCATTTTCCTTCAATCCTCCTGCTGGGATTAATTAGGCGTTTTTTTAACAACAATGCTTTTTAGATAGGAAATGTGCCCATTTTAAAAAACTATACAAACTTAATGTAACCCAATCACTTTCCTATAATCAGTTACTTTTATTAGCATAGCAGTCTCATCACAATTTAAAAACTTTTGACAATTCATACAGTCTTTCCATATCTTTTGCGGTAACTCTTGTTTATCAACGATGGTAAAACCGCATTTATGAAAAAAGTCAACCTGATAGGTCATTGCAAATACATTTTCAACCCCAAGCATTTCTGCATCTTCGATAAGATTATATACTAATTTTCTACCAACACCCAATCCTTTCGCCTCACTAGATACAACTAAAGAACGGATTTCGGCTAAATCACGTCCGAGAACATGTAAGCTTCCCGCTCCAATAACCTGTCCATCCTTTTCAGCAACTCGAATACATTGAATATTTTCATATAATGATAAATGTGTTCTTGGTAAAAGGAGGTCTTCCTTCGCATATGAATCTATTAACTCAAAAATTGCATTAACATCATGAATACTAGCTTTGCGAATTAGCATAGTTTATGTCTCCTTATAGAGTCATTTTCAGTTCCTATTTTCTTACTTGACCTGTTCCGTTCACAATATATTTAGTAGATGTTAAGGCAGGCAATCCCATCGGCCCTCTAGCATGAAGCTTTTGCGTACTAATGCCAATCTCGGCACCAAAGCCAAATTCAAAACCATCCGTAAATCTCGTAGATGCATTATGATAAACAGCTGCCGCATCAACATAATTAAAAAATTGTTCAACATTCTCCGGCGTTTCAGAAATAATCGCTTCCGAGTGTAAAGAACCATATTTATTAATATGAGCGATAGCTTCATTGACATTAGTAACAAGTTTCATCGCCACAATTAAATCTAAAAATTCTGTACCCCAATCTTCTTCAGTTGCTTGAGTTACAGTAGGAATGATGTTCCTTACATTTTGATCGCCATGAATTTCGACTTTTTTCTCTTGTAATGCCTTTACTAAGTCTTGCAAATACTTAGTAGCCCATGATTCATGAATAAGAATCGTTTCGACGGCATTGCAAACAGATGGACGCTGTGTTTTCGCATTAACGGCAATATCAATCGCCATCTCTTTTTCCGCTGTCTCATCAATATAAAGATGACAATTCCCGACGCCTGTCTCTAATACAGGAATGCTTGCGTTTTCAACAACCGTTTTGATAAGTCCCGCTCCACCACGAGGGATTAAAACATCCAAATACTCATTTAACTTAAACATCTCTGCGGCTGTTTCCCTACTTGTATCTTCTAATAACTGAACAGCATCAACAGGAATATCCGATTGTTCAAGGGAGCGGTGAATCACATTCACAATTGCAATATTGGAGTGAATCGCCGTTGAGCTTCCTCGTAGGATTACAGCGTTTCCCGTTTTTAAGCACAGACTTGAAGCATCAACGGTCACATTCGGTCTCGCTTCATAGACCATGCCAACAACACCAAGCGGAACGCGCACTTGTTTTATTTTTAATTCGTTTGGCCTTTCCCACGAATCAAGAACTTCCCCAATTGGGTCTTTTAAGCTTACTAATTGCAGAAGGGCGTCTGCCATATCAGCAATTCGCTCTTCCGTTAAGCGAAGGCGGTCTAATAATGAAGCGGATAACCCGTTCCGTCTACCAACCTCAATATCTTTCTCATTTTCGGATAAAATATATTCTTTTTCAAGAAGCAATTGTGCGCTAATTTTACGTAATGCCTCATTTTTTTGCTCTGTTGTTTTAACAGCTAATTCACTTGCAACTGTTTTTGCCTTTTTTGCCTTTTCTAATAATTCACTCATTTTAATTCACCTTCTCCTTTTTTAGCGTAACCCAATGATCACGATGAATCACTACTGTTTGATCGTTATGCAAGATATGTTTTGCTTCGGCGGTTGTTAAGCCTTTTATTTTTTCCAGTTCAGTTGCCGAAAAATTAACTTCTCCTCTGCCAATCAATTCGCCTTTTTGGTTAATAACATCAACCACATCACCAGTAGCGAAATCGCCCTTAACATTGCTCACCCCTGCAGGCAAAAGACTTTTCCCTTTGTAGAGCAATGCATCTGTTGCCCCATTGTCTATTTCTATTGTACCAGCAACAGTAGAATGAAGGGCAAGCCATTGTTTCGAATTTTTAATTCCTGTAAGCTTAGAATTGCCAATATAGGTGCCATCACCTTTGCCAGCTAAAATATCGATTAGTTTTCCCTCGCCAAAACCTGTTCCAATGAATACGTTCACACCTAACGATAGAGCTGTTTTAGCTGCTTCAATTTTAGAGCGCATTCCGCCTGTGCCCATCTTTGATCCTGATGATGAAGCAATTTGTAAAAGCTCCTCAGTAATTTCAGGTAAAAAATTATATTTCTTCGCATTTGGATTTTCATTTGGATTTTGGTCATAAAGTCCATTAACATCTGTTAAAATTATGAGAAAATCGGCATGGACATGGCCGCTAACTAACGCGGACAGCATATCATTATCACCAAATGTTAGTTCATCAACAGCTACCGAATCATTCTCATTAATAATCGGTAAACAATCGCGCTTTAATAATTCCGTAAGTGTTGCGTAAGAGTTGCTATATTGTTCTTTATTCATAAATCCATGTCTTGTCAGCAAGAGCTGTGCTGTAACAATTTGGTGGGAATTAAAATGCTCAGTATAGCCTTGCATTAATAAACCTTGTCCGACAGCGGCGGCTGCCTGTTTACCTGCGATTGTAACAGGTCGTGTTGGATAGCCTAATTCTTTGAACCCTGCTGCCACAGCTCCAGAAGAAATTAAGATGACCTCATGCCCGGCTTTTTTAAGCATTGCCAATGCTTCTACATGTTCTGCAAGCTTCTCAATTGATAAGCCGCCATTTGTATTTGTTAAAGAGCTGCTTCCTATTTTCACAACAATCCGTTGCTTAGCCACGTTAAAACCTCCAGTTGCAATATTCGGATTATATTTTCATTATACAAAAAAGACCCTTCCACATCCTTAAAAAGGACGGAAGAGTCTAATCTTTCGCGGTACCACCTTTTTTGGCTATTTGGAATAGTAATTATAAGTCTACACATAATAGCCCTCTTAAATCCGTAACGAGGATGAATCGGTTAGTTTTCACTAACAGCTCTGGGGTAGGTTCGCATGGTTCTGTCACGATGAAACCTTTCAGCCAACGGATTTCACTCTCTTGCGGACGAATTTCATCTACTAGTCCCCTTCAATGCATTTTTCTAATAAGAATAGCCTTAATAATCAATAATTTGCTATTATTATGCGATACGAAATAGTTTATGTCAACACCAATTATTTACACAGACTAACTAATCTTCATCGTTTTTGCTGTCAATTTGGATTGTTTAATATTTTGAACGATATATGTTGATTCTTCAATTGCTTTGGATAAAGAGTTTGGATTTGTTGATTTGTAAAAAGGGGGTCTTAATGACCAAAAAACTCCTGTTTCTTGCGCGGGATAAACGACAACATTCCATTCATACTTTTCGCTATTGGCTGCTAATGGCTTGCCTTCAAGAGCAATTAGCCAATGATTTACTTTTAAACAATCCCCACAATCACCACAAAATTCTTTACAAAAATGCTCTTTATCAAAGTCATTCATTGGAATTAAAGCCTTCTGATAAAACTCCCTGTAATTTGGTACATTCATCATCGGTCATTCCCCTCTTTAAACGATTTTTCACATTAATTGTATGCGCCTCCATAAAAACAGAAAGCTTTCTTTAATAAATTGACAAAATATCCAAATTTCGTATTATCGGATTGCTATTTACATTTCTTATACTTTATTAAATCACGTAATCGTTTGTCTACCATTTCGCGAATTTCATGATTAGTCATTTGTGATGATTGCATCATTCCAATAAAATCCTCTTTTCGAAGCGAAAGTAATTCAACAGATTCGTTAGCAGAGGCCCTAATTGTCGCTGTCCGTTTCCCACCAGTTAGTAAGGCAATTTCTCCGAAATAGTGACCAGCACCTAAACGACTAACGATTACTTCGCCTTTACTATGTTGTTGGATGATAACCTCAACCTCCCCCCTAACGATAATATAAGCAGAATCAGCATCTTCTCCTTCTCTCATAATGATGGAGCCAGCTTGATACTGCACCTTTTCAAATTGGGTTTGAAGCGTTGAAATTTCATCAATCGTGAGATTCGGGAATGCTTGCACCGCATATTCATTAACAATTTGTCCATCAGCAACAACAATGGTTCGTTGGACTTTGCTTGCCAAATCTTTATCGTGTGTAACCATAATAACCGTCTTGGCTTGATCCACTAAATTTTGAAAAAGGTCAAAAATAGAATCAGCTGTGTTTGAATCTAAGCTTCCTGTCGGCTCATCTGCTACAATGATTGGCGGGTCATTTGCTAAAGCTCTGGCGATTGCAACTCGTTGTTGTTGTCCCCCTGATACTTCATTTGGGAATTTTTGTGCATGTTCAAGCATACCCACGGTTTTTAATAATTCTAGCGCTTTCAGCCTTCTTTCTTTTGGTTCGTACATGCTGCAAAAATCCATTGGTAACATAACATTTTCAACAATCGAAAGGGTTGGGATTAATTGAAAAAATTGAAAGATTACACCGATATTTTTTCCTCTCCATTGCGCCATTGAACTGCCTCTTAATGTCAGCATATCTTGGCCTGCAACAGTAATTCCCCCAGATGTTGGAAGGTCAATTCCTGTAATCATATTCAAAAGCGTTGACTTCCCGCTTCCAGATTTCCCGATAATCCCTACAAATTCCCCTTCCGCGATTTGCAGACTAATTCCCTTTAACACCGTGTTTGCTACACCATCATTTTTATATGTTTTAACGACATTCTCTAACGCAATAATCATAATTTCACCCATTTATTTTAAAATTTATGAATCTATTTAATAATATACAAACTTTTAAAAATTAATGATATATTTATGTAGGAATTGTAGATTTTTGAAAAATTTCCAAACATTAAATTAGGAGGAGAGTGGCTATGCATATTTATATAAAAGAATTTTTAACACAGCGGCTCATTCTTTTTTTACTTTTTGTCATCATAACATCTGGTATAGGAACCTTTTTAACATTCGGCAGCAAGTGGACACTAGCAGCGTTGTTTTCTGGGATAGTTCTTTTCATTATTCTTGAATATACGGTACATCGCTATCTTATGCATGAATTCCCGAAGCTTGTGCCTTATATTTACAACGGCCATGCTGCCCATCATGAATCACCCGATAATATTAAATATTTAATAGGTCCCGTCACATTCGAAATCGCAACTTATCCAGTTATTTTATTGATTGCTTGGCTTTTGACAGACTATGATTGGCACTTAGCTTTAGCCACTGTATTTGGGACATCTGTATATCAAATATACTATCAATGGAAACACTATATGTCCCATCGGCCAATCAAACCATTAACTCTTTGGGGAAGATGGGTTAAAAAGAAACATCTACTTCATCATCATATGGATGAAAATGCTTGGTATGGTGTGTCAACCCCTGTTTTCGACATACTTTTTGGAACGAATCAATCTAAATCTCCTAACTCGAATAAAGGAAATTCAGTTTCAAAGATTAATCACCGACCACCATTAACTTAATCTAGTAAGATGCTACTGAAGGAGAATGCAATGATTTCTGCTAAATTACAAACCTATAGAAATTTCATCGTTTTATTTATTAGTTTATCCATGATTACAGGTTGCACACAAAAAGATGCACCTATTATAGAAGTTGAAAATGATATAACCCACGAAATAATCGTTGGAAAAGTTGTTCCTTTTTCAACCTCATTTATTTCTCCAAGAACAAGCGGAGAACTTGTTTCTATCCTAGTTAAAAAAGGAGATAGCATAAAAAAAGGACAACTTTTAGGACAAATCAATGACCAAGACATTCAAAATCAATTAGAAATTGAAATGAAAGCTTTCGAAAAATTGGAGCTGCAAAAACAAAATGCAGCTATTTATGTTAAACAGTTGCAAATTGAACTAGAGAAAGCGAAAAAGCAGGTCGAGCAATCGAAAATTTCTTATGACGATGTGGTACCAATGAACGGTGCATCCATTGATAAATCGAAATTAAAAATCCAGTGGGAAGATGCACTAAAAATAAGAAATAAAATGAAAGTATTATATGAAGAAGGGGCTATTTCAGAACAAGAATACCTTCAAGCAGTAAGCTCTGAGCAAATTGCCATGCTTGCCTTAAAAGAAGCAGAATTGGCTGAAAAAAACTCAAAAATTGATGTCGACCTAGCATTATTAACCGCTGATGGAGCGAAAGAAGAGTTGAATAAAGCCCTGCTTGCAGAAAAAGATGTCATTGTGTCAATGGAACAGTCTCGCCTGAAAATTAAACAACTGCAAAACACATTAAATGATGCAAAAATAAAGGCAACCCAGGACGGGGAACTATATGAAATTCATTTCGAAATCGGTGAAACTGTCGCTAAACAGCAAACATTATTTGAGATCGCAACACTAAATCCTGTGATTGTTGAGGTTGAGTTAACGCCTGAACAACTCCCGCTTATAAAAAAGGAAGCTAACATGGATATTGAAATCCCAGCTTTAAACAAGAAAACAACGGGAAAGGTTACATTTGTTTCGTCGATTGCAAACAAATCAGACCTTTATATCATTGAATTAGTGGTTGAAAATGATGGATTAGAAATTAAGCCAGGAATGCCAGCAAATTTACTGATAACCCCCTAAAAGCTAGGTGAAAAAATGAAGTCTTTACTAAGAAGAAAAGTTTTTCGTGAAATTTGGCAGCAAAAAGCAAAAACAATGCTTGTTGTATTAACAATATCAATTGGGGTAATCGGGGCTGGAATGATTACCCAAGCGGAACACTTATTATCTGAGGGCATCCATCGTCTTTATCAAATGGCAAATCCCTCAAGTGGGACAATCATTACAGATGGATACGATTCAAATGTGCTTTTACAAATAAAAAATAGGGCTGATGTCAAACAGGCAGAAGGCAGAACTAGTTTACTATTACAAGCAAGTAAACAAGAGACAGCTGGCGAAAAAAAAGGTGAATGGAAAAAGTTCCAAATCCATGCACTTCCAGATTACACAAGCATATCTCTTGATACTATATTCTTTAATAAGGGCAGCAAAGCCCCTCAAAGAAATGAGATTGTTTTGGAGAAATCTTCCCTAGATTTACTAGATGTAAAAATAGGTGATACGTTATTAATTAAAACAGCAGATAATAAAGATATTCCTCTAACGATTAGCGGCACCGTCATTGATCCAATCCATGAAGCCGCCGCCATTTCCAGTGTTGGAACAGCTTATATTGCTTCATCTACTTTGGAAAAACTAGGTGTCTCTAAAAAACTTAATTCCATTTCATTTTTAGTTTCAGAACATGCTGATGACAAAGACCATATTTACCAAGTTGCCGAAAACGTTAGAAAACATATAGAAAAAAGTGGAACCCGAATTGAAAGTACAATCATACCAGAACCTGGACAACATTGGGCCTCTGATATTATTAGGTCGATGTTGATCATTCTAGAAACAATGGGAGTCATCACCGTTTTATTAAGCATCTCATTAGTTGTCAATACAATTCTTTCGATTATTACTAGTCAAGTGCGGCAAATCGGAGTAATGAAGGTTTTGGGCGGTACTAACCCATTACTAACAAAGGCGTATATGTTAACAATCTTTATTTATGGATGCCTAGCTTTAATCATTGGTATTCCGCTTGCATTAATAGGGGCAAATATTATCACCTACTTCTCTCGTTCAGTTTTTAATATTGAACGATTTAATTTTGGCTTATCCCCTATTTTTATTTCTTTAGTCATTATTTTGGGAATCATCATTCCGATTATTGCTTCTTTTTTTCCAATTCATCGTGCTTTGAAAATTACAGTACGAGAGGCCATTCAGGATAATGGCCTTGGGAAAAATACAGGAAGCGGTTGGATTACGAAAGCATTGGGTTCTATACGTGGTCTTCCATTAATGCTTATTTTATCACTTCGCAATACATTTCGGAGGAAAGGACGGCTTTTTGTTACCCTTTTGACTTATAGTTTGGCAGGTGCAATGGTCATTTCTGTCTTTAGCATCCATGCTTCTATGAAGTTGACAGAAAAAAACTCTTTTCAATATTCAAAATATGATATTCAAGTTTTTTTTAAAGAAGCAGTGCCAAAAACAAAAGCTGAATTGATTGCACACACTATTGAATATGTTAATCGCGTTGAAGGTTGGGGTAAGTACAACGCTTATCGAATTAGAGATGATGGTACAAAAGGGATAGAATTAATCATTTATGCTCCTCCGCCAAATACAACTTATATTGAACCAGTTTTGCATAAAGGTTCCTGGATTAGCGGGCAAACGAACGGGATTGTCTTCGATTCATATTTATTGCATGAGGAAAAAAATTTAAAGATTGGGGATCAATTAAATGTAGAAATCGATGGAAAACGTCATAGCTTTCCAATAATCGGCTTTAGCCGCAAAGTGGCAGGAACACCCCTTTCATATGTAAGCTACCCTGCTGTACATGGACATTTAGGAGCAAATCATACCGTAAAAATTTTGAATATCATTACATCTAATCATGAACGCAAAAACCTTGAAAAAGTAGCAGAACAAGTGGAGGACCTTTTTAATAAAAAAGGAATGTTTGTTCAATCAGTCGAGATCAATGAGGATGTCCAAAATCGGATATCGAATAAATTAAACTTGATGTTGACGTTTTTAGTAATTTTTAATATACAATATGTCATCATTGGAGCGTTAAGTTTAATGGGGACAATGAGTTTGAATGTAATGGAGCGCAATCGCGAAATTGGCATTATGAGAACAATTGGCGCATCGAATAGCGTCCTTTGGAAAATTGTCATTTTCGAAGGTGTTACGATTGGCATCATTAGCTGGTTCTTTAGTTCATTATTAGCGTATCCAATTAGCAAAACGCTTAGTGATTCGATTGGCATTGTCCTATTCAAAACACCACTGGATTTCACATTCCCGTTATTAGGTTTACTATCTTGGCTGGGCACTGTCATTGTCATCTCTACTTTCGCATGTTTCATTCCAGCATCACAGGCAACTAAATTAACGATTCAAGAAAGCTTAAGCTATGAATAAATAAGAGGAAAACAAATAAGAGCACATTCTATGAGGAGAATGTGCTCTTATGCTATTTCAAGCTATGCCAATCTAAAAATAATTCCATGTCCGCCTTTTGGATATTCCCATTTAATATTTTGGTATGGACAACCGATACGGCAGCTGCCACATTCATGACAGCCTTCATAGCCGACAAACATCCGACCTGCCGCTTCCCATTTATACACTTCACCAGGACAGAAAACAGTACAAATTTTATCAGGGCATTTTGTCGCGCAAATGTCATGGTCTAAAATCGTTAAATGAGATTTTGAATCGGCTTTATAACGGACTAAATACTGCTTTTCTTCGATAGTTGTCGCATTCTTAGCCATTATTTCATCACCTTCCATACACGGTATAGGTCTTTCGCAACACCAAGCATACCTTTGTTGCCAATCATTGTTTGCACCGCTGCTTTTTGCTTGTCACGCTTCGGCACGCCATCAACAGATAAGAAGCTACTTGCCGCTTTGTTCATTAATGGAATATATTCCTTAAAGTATTGCGGATTTGTTTCAAATGTATGTGTTGCATCCTTATACTTTTCAAGGTCCTTGCCGATGAAGCTATTCATGACCTTTTCACGATATTTTGCTAATGCTCTTTCTGAGAGATTACCGCTTTGTTTTGCCTCGATAATTGTTTCGGCTGCAAGTCTACCTGAAGTCATCGCCATATTAGAGCCTTCACGGTGAATGCCGTTAACAAATTGCGCGGCATCACCTGCAACAAGCACGCCGTCTCCATACAATTTCGGGATTGAATTGTAGCCGCCTTCTGGAATTAAGTGAGCTAAATATTCTGCAGATTCACCGTCTTTAACTAGCGGCTGCACCATTGGATGATTTTTTACGTATTCTAAAAGCTCATAAGGCTTAATTTTTTCTCTCATCATACTTGACAAAGTAACACCAACACCGATATTCACGCTTTCTTTGTTTGTATAGATGAAAGATGTCCCTAAATTACCATTTGTCGCATCACCAAAGATTTCGATAGCTACACCTTGGTTGTCGCCAATATTAAAGCGATCGTTAATCACATCTTTTGGAAGATTAATAACTTCCATTGCACAAAGGGCCACTTCGTCAGGACGAAGCTCACGGTGGAAGCCTAATTGCTTCGCAAGTAATGAGTTAACACCATCTGCAAGGACAACGACATCTGCATATACTTCTCCGTCTGGGCGATCGGTGCGCACACCTACTACTTTACCATTTTCAACAAGACATTCTAACACTACCGTTTCGTTAATCAACAAAGCCCCAGCTTCAACCGCTTTTTGGGCAAACCATTGGTCAAACTTTGCACGGAGAACAGAAAAACAATTATAAGGTGCTTCACCCCATTCTTCATTTTTCACACTTGTTGTCACACATGTTTTTTTATCCATCAGCCATGCTCGTTGCTCAACAATTGGTCGCTCTAACGGTGCATCCTTCCAGAATTCTGGAATAATATCCTCTAATTGCTTTCTATATAAAATCCCGCCCATTACGTTTTTCGCACCTGGGTATTCACCACGTTCAATTAATAAAACTTTTAATCCCGCTTTTGCACTTGTATAAGCACAAGCTGAACCTGCTGGTCCTGCACCTACTACAATGACATCAAATTTCTCAGACATGCTCGACTACACCTCCGGACTTTTCTAGTGCTGCTTTAAATTCTTGAATAAGCAGTGGAAGAATCTCCATTGCATCGCCAACAATACCATAGTGAGAAGCATCAAAAATGGCTGCGTTAGGATCTTTGTTCACAGCAATAATAAGCTCAGAGTTTTTCATTCCAACTACATGCTGAATAGCACCGGAAATTCCAAAAGCAAAATAAATTTTTGGTGATACAGTTTCGCCAGTCTGTCCAATTTGCAGGTGATGCTCAAGCCAGCCAGCTTCAACAACATCGCGAGTTCCGCCAACACTAGCACCAATCACATCGGCAAATTGATGGAGTAACTGGAAATTCCTCTCATCTCCCATTCCTTTACCACCGGCAACAATAATATGGGCATCAGCTAAGTTCGCTTTTTTCGTTGTGTCTCTCACAATCTCTAAAACTTTCGTGCGAAGACTGCTTTCTTGTAGCCCTAATTGTTCCTCAATAATCGTACCTGTCCGACCTTTTTCCGGGGCTAACGCCTTCATGACCTTTGGTCTTACGGTCGCCATTTGTGGACGATGTTTTTTACAAAGAATCGTCGCCATAATGTTTCCTCCAAAAGCAGGACGACTAGCCTCAAATAAACGATTTTGTAAGTCAATATCTAACATTGTTGTATCAGCCGTTAAGCCTGTACTAATATCTGTTGCAATCGCACTTGCCAAGTCTTTACCATTTGAAGTTGCACCATAAAGAATAATTTCTGGTTTATATTTACGAACAAGAAGGCTTACACCATGCATATAAGGCTCTGTTCGATAGTCTTTAAGAACAGGATCATCAATAACATAAACTTCATCAGCACCGTATTCGAAGCAGTCTTTCGCTAGTCCTTTTATATTTTCACCCAAAAGGAAACCTGCTAATGGTACATCTAATTTATTTGCTAGTTCACGTCCCGCCCCTAATAGCTCAAGAGAAACTCCAGCAATCTCCCCATCTCGTGCTTCAATAAATACCCAGACGCCTTTATATTCTTCAATCATGTTTTATCCCCCTATTTACTGCCCGAAAAGTTCACTCTTTTCAGCGATGATAGTTGATACGATTTCTTTAACCTGTTCAGCAGGGCCTCCATCAATCATTTTTGCCTTTTCAGGCGGCTGTGGAGCCCACATTTTCCCAACAACTGTTGGTGAACCCTTTAAACCAAGTTGACCAATATCTACGCCTTCAAAATCATCAACTGTCCAAATAACAGGCTCATATCTAGCAGCTTTGATCATATTTGGAAGTGGTGAGTACGAAATATCATTAATTTCCTTTTCAACAGTAAGTAAGCATGGCATTTGAGCTTGAATCACTTCATAGCCATCTTCAATTTTGCGGTGAACTTTAATGTACTTACCGCTTTCATTTACTTCCTCAACCTTAATTACTTTTGTAATAGGTGGAATATCAAGACGTCTAGCAATTCCAGGTCCAACTTGCCCTGTATCCCCATCTATGGCATGCAAGCCACAAAGTACAAGATCAATAGGATCATCTTTCGAGATTTTTTCGAGAGCATTATATAATGCATAGCTTGTTGCTAACGTATCTGCACCAGCAAAACGTCGGTCAGTAATTAAATAGCCTGCATCTGCACCAATTTCAATACTCTTTTTAATAACCTCTGTTGCTTGTGGAGGCCCCATCGATAAGACAGTAACCTTGCCACCAACTTGCTTTTTAATACGAACTGCCTCTTCCACTGCATGACCATCATATGGATTCAAGATTGCAGGTACCCCGCGACGGTCCAATGTGTTCGTTTTTGGATTGACCTTGATGATTTTTGTGTCTGGAACTTGTTTTACACAAACAACGATGTGCAAAAGAAACACACTCCTCTCAAATAAACCACTCTTTTTTAGGTGAAACTTGTTGGTAATTTTATATTATAAGAGTTTTAAAAAAGTATTTTAAACTCTAAATAACCAAGAGAAAACCTAGCAAGCGTTTACATTCGTGTCCCTTCTTGACTTAACACCATTTACAACGTATTTATAATAATTCTGTAATATTTTATATTTTTAATTGTACAATTATTCACAAACTTTTTAAAGCGTTATTTTAATAAATTTTAAATTTTTTTAATAACTCCTCTGTGATTTGTATCACCGACATAGTGAAAAAAATATTATATATTTTATATATAATATTTTGAGGAGGCACATGATGATGTCATTTACGATTACAAGCACCATGAGTGTTGGCGAAATCGTTACCCAATTCCCACAAGCAGCTGACATATTTAAAAGATATAAAATTGATTTTTGTTGTGGCGGTAACCACTCTTTAACAGAAGCACTTGCAGAAAAAAACTTAAACGAAGAGGAAATTCTTGAAGAGTTAAATACAGCTTATACAAAAATGAAGGCAATGAATACTGAAACAACGAATTGGCAAGAAGTTTCTAGCAGCGATTTAATTGACCATGTTAAAGAAACGCATCATGCCTTCTTAAATAATGAGCTACCAATGCTTGGCCAGCTTGTGACAAAAATTTATCGCGTCCACGGTCCAAACCATGGATACCTTGCTGATGTTTACAATCATTATCATGATTTAAGCAAAGAATTAATGGAACACGTTATCAAAGAAGACGAAATAGTATTCCCTCTAATAAAATCATACGAAGAAAACCCTTCATCCGAAAAACTGGAAGAAGTTAAAGCGGCGATTATTGAGTTAGAAAAAGAGCATGACAAAGCAGGGGATTTATTGAAAGCAATCCGTGAATTAACAAATGACTATGAATTGCCAGCCGATGCTTGCATGACGTATACAACAACATTTCAACGATTAGAAGCGCTTGAAGCAGATATGTTTATTCATGTTCATAAAGAAAATAATATTCTTTTCCCACGCTATTTAAATAAATAATCTAATAGATAGAAATAGGCATGAGAAGCATCTCATGCCTATTAAAAATGTTTTCATTGTCATAGCAACTGTTATTATTATGCAAAATAATCTCTATAGTAAAGGTTTAGTAGCCGTAATCCCAGTCAACTTTGTCTTCTTTGAAACCAAGAAGCTCAACTTCTCCTAAATCAACTTCGTTATGATTTAAAGTACATGTGCAATGCTCGTGACCACACTGTTTCTTAATTTCCTCTAAAGTTTTCATTTCAACATCCTCTAAAACTACAATCTCCTCATTATTACGGTAAAGTACTGCTGTACCAGCCATAATTAATGCGCCACCTTTCATTTTTTAACCTTTATTTTATTTTGTTTTGTTCTTTACAATTCTTATTATAGCTCGTTTATTTTTTTGTACTATATATTGTGAAGAAATTCACAAGTACGGCAAAAATATTTAAACATTCTGTTACAAAACAAAATTTCCAGTATAAACGTCATGAAAAGTGTTATAATGATATATATACATTATTTCAGTAAAGCGCTTTCAAGCCATTCGAAGTAATTGACCCTCTATCTTTACAGAGAGTCAAAACTTAAATTCTGTAAATATCAATTATTATTATAAAGATCGCAAATATACTGGATAACTGATTGCTCTTCCTCTTTTGCTTTTTGTTGCTCTACAGGTTTTACCTCAACCGTATTTTGCATATTGTATCTTCCTTCCATAATTAACGTTTTAAAAAATTTATCGATATTTTCTGATAATTTTAAACCCGAATACTCATTAAGTCAACACCATTTCCACTAATTTTTCTTAGAAATTTGTGGCATTCTTTTGTAAGCGATAACATAAAACAAAAGGAAAATCCGAACAAAATAAAAAACTGCAAAAATGCTTGCAGTCATACTTTCATTTAAAATATTAATCTCCTAATGGTTGCTTCCTAGGTTCAGATGAAGGAAATAATCGGCGCTCTCCATGACCTTTATAATCACGCAAGTATTCTTTTAACGCCTTTTTTACATTTTTCCTAATAGGAAGCTTTTTTTTATCGGACCGTTCGTCTTGCCTACTTACAGTTTTAAGCATTTGACAAACCCCCTTAAGAAATGTAATTCCCTTACTTACATTATAATAGATTTATGCAAATACAGAAATAGGGAATTGAGAGAAGAATAATGTTAAATATGTCTAACAGTATCATCAAGTCGTTCTGCTGTAGCCGCTACTTTCTCTGTTGCTTGACCAATCTCTTCGGTCACCTTCACAAGCTCCTTCATTTTAGCCTCGACACTTTCGATATCCTGTAATGATTCATTAATAGAATGGGTAATATTTTCAAATGCTTCATTCGTAAAATTAGATTCTTCTTCACCATGAACAACCATACTTTGAACATCATTGATCGAGCGAACAACTTCTGTTGTGTATTCATTAGACTGATTAATTAATGTACTGATTTCAGCAACTGATTTTTTTGTTTCATCGGCAAGCTTTCGAACCTCATCAGCTACAACAGCAAATCCTTTCCCATATTCTCCTGCTCTGGCAGCTTCTATCGCCGAATTTAATGCCAATAAATTTGTTTGCTCAGCAATGTCTTGGACGATAGAAACTACCTTTTTAATTCGCTCGCTAGAGTCATTAAGTTCTAGGATCACAGACTTCATATGGGTTGTACTAGATGTAATCGAATGAATTTGGTTTTTTAAGGTGAGCATCCGTTTTTGTCCTTCCACTGCAGCATCTTTCGTTAGTTTTGATTTTTCCGTGCTGTTCATTACATTAAAACTAACTTCCTGGCTGCTGGCAATTAATTCTTCAACAGAGGCACTCGTTTCTACGGAAAGCGCTGCAACCTCTTCGCTGACATCTAAAATCCGCGCCTTTAAATCGCTTTTCACGGCATCATATCGCTTTTCTCTTTCCGAAATATTTTCAGCTTCATATTCATTTAAAACAAGCTGAATTTCAAAATTTAATAAGATTGTTACGGCTCTTACAAATTGAAGGATTGATTTACGTCCCCCTACATTTTCAAAAATCAAATCAATTAAACAGTTTTGAATGTTCTGTAATGCTGCCATATACCATATCGGCTCAAGGCCAATATCATAATGAACCTTTGCTATCCTTTTCCGACTTTCAATCGATTGATCATCAATTGTTCCATTAAATATTTCTACTAAATAATTCTGAAGGGTCATTTTTAACCGATCAAAAGTTGAATATTTTTCTACAATTTGCGTTAATTCCTTAATGTTCATCATTTTATCATAAAAATAATTTACAACTGATTCAATATTTTCTTCTACCATTGGTTGTAAAGCCTTGATTAATTTTAGAGTTTTTACATCTAAATTAATCAATTCCATATGTTTTTGTAGCTCTAAGCTTGAAACACTTATAAAAACTTCCATTTCCCTAGCATTTTTTAACAACTCTCCATCTACAATTACTTCTTCTTTTAAGGCATTGCGTTTAAAGAAAACCATTTTTTTACCTCCAGCACGATTGTATATGGTTGCTTTGTTTTATTATACCAGATATTTATTAAACGATTTACAAAACTATGGTAATAAAATGTGAAATTAAAAAAGAGCTGAATGCAGCTCTTTTTTCGATTAGCCTATAATAATTTTTTCCTTCGGAAAATGATACTTTTCCTCTTTTTCTTGCCCACGAATTAAAAACAGGAAGGAAAAAATGCCAATTCTTCCGATAAACATCAAGGTAATTAGCACTAATTTACTAGCCACGCTGAGATTAGGCGTGATGCCCATTGATTGTCCACATGTTCCGAATGCGGATGCCACATCAAATATAATTGGCAAAATAGGAACTGATTCAAGCGCGGATAATACAATGACTGCTGACGTACAAAGAATAATTGCCGTTGCAAGGACGACAGATGCCTTCGTAATATCTTGCGGGTCTATTTCTCTATTGAATACTTTAATCGTATTTCGACCGCGAGCATAAAAATAAATGCTCAAAACTATAATCGCAAAAGTCGTTGTCCGAATCCCTCCGCCAACACTAGATGGTGACGCACCTATAAACATTAACATTGACGTTAGCAGTAACGTTGATTCCGAGAATTGTAAAATATCCGCCGTAGCAAAGCCGGCACTTCTTGCCGTTACGGATTGAAATAAAGCATAGAAAAATGCCTCATGCCATTTTTTATCAACAAAAAAAGAATGCCACTCCAACAGGAAAACCGCGATTGTACCAAGGACAACGATTACAAAATATGTTGTTGTCGTAATTTTTGTAAACAATGAAAAGTGATAAGGATACTTTCCACGATGTGTTAAATAATGCTTGATCTCTATTAAAACGGGGAAACCTATTGCGCCTAATATAATTAAAAGCATTGTAATAAATTGAACGAAATAATCATTAGCAAAGGGAATTAAAGATTCACCTGTAATATCAAAGCCAGCATTTGTAGTAGCACTAATTGACAAAAAAAGGCCATGTAAGTATGCTTCCTGCCATGTGCCATAATACTTCAAAAAATATGTACCTAAAACAATCGCACCGATAAGCTCAATTATAATGATTAAATATAAAATTTGTTTTATTAAATAGACAAGCCCTGAAAACGTTGACTGATTCTGGTCTGTCATAATCAAGAGCCGTTCTTTAAAGCCAATTTTCTTTCCTAATAAAAGCCAGATAAATGTACCTAAAGCCATAACGCCAACGCCGCCAAATTGCATAATAAACATTAACATAAAAAAGCCTGTAACACTAAATGTATCAGCGATTGACACGACTGTTAACCCAGTTACACTAATCGCGCTTACTGCAGTAAAAAGAGCATCAATGAAAGGCAATGATACTCCAGATTTATGGGCGATTGGCAAACTTAAAAGCATGGTTGAAAATAAAATAGCACTTATGTAATAGAAAACAATGAGCTGAACAGATGTTAATTTTAACGAATTTTTTTTCCGGTTTCTTTCTACTGCTATTGACATAAATATCCCCTTAAATCAACTGTCATGCTACTTAGTTTACATTTTCCAGACAAAATGTCAATCCACCGCTTCATCTATACTTTAACCTTGAATAAATCGGATGAAGTCGCAAATAATAAAATGGGAATGGAATGATTAAAACGTATAAGGAGATGGATAGGTTTGACACAATCAAAAGGACAAAAGGGACGACAATTTAGAAAACGAAAAGAAGCGCAAAATCCTCATGGAAAAATAAAATCATTTAAAGAGCTGTCGACTGAAAAAGAATAACATTCAGAAACACCTCCTAAATAAAATTCACATAAATTAATAGTATAGATTTATTGGGAGGTGTTTCTCTATGCTCTATAGGTATTATAATCGATATGACTGGGATAATACGAATAACCAACTGTTTTGGCAAGGTCCATTAGATTACCATAATATTAATGAACCAAATGGAGGTTGGACCCCGCTTCAATTAGAAAATGAGGATTTCTCGTTAACATCCAATTACGATATGGGCGGGCCCCACCCTTATCCTAATCCGTTTTATAATCATATGCTACCACCAAAACCGCCGATATATTATTGGCTTTCACACTTCTATGACGAAGATGGAAAGTTTGATTTTAATAAAATGACAACCACCTTCGGTCAAATTACAAATACAGTGAAACAAGTGAGCCCCCTCATTAAATCATTTGGTGCATTTTTGGGGAAAATACAATAAGTAAATATAAATATTTAATTCCATTAGCTGATGATTGCGACTTAGCTTGAGTGATTACCAGATAATGGAATGTTGTTTCTATACTTTAAATTTATTTATAAACTCCTCAATTCGATTTAATCCCTCTTCCAACGTCTCCATTGAGTATGCATATGACAGCCTTACATAGCCTTCCCCATACTTTGAAAATGCTGCTCCGGGCACAACAGCAACACCTGCTTCTTGCAATAATTTAATCGAAAAATCAAAAGAAGACATGTTAAATTGTTTAATCGATGGAAACATATAAAATGCACCTGTTGGCTGCTCCACTTCAAATCCAAGAAATTTCAATCGTTTAAAGGCATAATGCATCCTTTTCATGTATTCATGCTTCATTGTCAAGGCACTGTTCATTCCCTTTGTTAAGGCCTCTATCGCCGCATATTGGGAAATGCTTGAAGCACAAGCTACACTGAATTGATGGACTTTAAGCATATATCTTGTTAAAAAGGCGGGGGCAAAGGCAAAGCCAATACGCCAACCTGTCATTGAATGTGATTTTGATATACCGTTCACAACAATTGTCTTCTCTCTCATTTCAGGAAAGCTTGCGATTGATTGATGTGATTCAGTAAACACTAGTTCACTATATACTTCATCAGACAATACAAAAATGTCCTTGTCCATCAGTAAATCTGCAATCTCTTTTAAATCATTATTGTTAAGTGTGCATCCCGTTGGATTCGACGGATATGGTAAGACGATGCATCGGGTTTTATCTGTTAAATGTTCGCTTATTTGGCTGGCGGTTAGCTTAAATCCCGTTTCCCTCGTGTCGACTAAAACTGGTATGCCACCTGCTAATTTTATTAGAGCTTCATAGCTCGGATAAGCTGGACCTGGCAGAATTACTTCCGCCCCTTCGCTTACAATTGTCCGAATGGCAATATCAATAGCCTCGCTAGCCCCCGCAGTTACAATAATCTCATCTTCAGGATTATACAATAGATTGTATTTCGTTTTTACAAAATTACTAGCCGCCTCACGCAAAGTGAATAAGCCAGCATTATGAGTATATGTTGTTAAATCATCATCTATTGCTAGCTTTGCAGCTTCTTTTACTCCTTCAGGTGTTGTAAAATCAGGTTGTCCAATCGTTAACGAAATAACATCTTCATATTCGGAAACCATATTAAAAAATTGACGAATTCCCGAAAATTGAATATCCTTTACATTCGGATTAATTAAATGTTCCACTTTTATCATCCATTTCCATATAAGATACCGTATCAAAAATAATAATCCCTTTTAATACTAATATAGTATTGTCCATAAAGGCAACAAACACTACCTATTTCATGGTTCTGCTTACTTCTCTCCAATCAATGGCAGGTAAACAATAACCTCCGTTCCTTTACCTAGTTCACTTTCAAAAAACAGGTCACCTCCATGATCTTCTAGCAATTTTCTCGTAATCATGAGACCTAGACCTGTGCCTTTTTCTTTTGTGGAATAAAAAGGTTCTCCAAGCTTTTTGAGTCTTTCTTGTGATATTCCCGGCCCATCATCTATGACTCGAATCGTTATCATAGATTTAGGATTAGTTACTTGTCCTTTTATAAAAATAGTGCCCTTCGATTGGAGCGCTTCCATTGCGTTTTTTATGATATTAATAAAGATTTGTTTTAAATGATTAGCATTGCTCTTAACCTTTAACATCGCGATTTCATCAAGCTCGACCTCGATTTCAATCCCTTTAAGGTTAGCCTCCGCTTGCATTAAACTAATGACCTGATCCAAAATTGGTTTAAAAGACTGGATTTCAAATTTTATTTCTTGCTGCGGTTTTGCCAGAAATAAAAATTCATTGATGATTGTTTCAATTCGATCTAATTCATCCAGCATAATATTTGTATAGGAAGATGGAACATTTCCCTCTGATTTAATAATTTGCAAAAAACCTTTAATTGATGTCAATGGATTGCGAATTTCATGAGCAATACCTGCGGCTAGCTGCCCCACTGTTGACAATTTTTCCGAACGGGTAAGCAATTCTTCACGCTCAACGACTTTCGTTATATCCTCTGTAACCCCAATAACGACCTCAAGTGCACCATCTTTATATACAGGGAGCCCTTTTACTCTTATCCATTGCATTGGCTTACCATGCTGTTGGTAGCGGAACATTACAATTGTTTCACATTCTCTCATCTGGAAGCAGGCTTCTTTAACCTTTTCTATGTCGTTTGAATCAATTTGCTGCAAAAATACATCCACTTTTTCTTCAAACTCAACACTTGAAAATCCAAGAATATTTTTTACGGCAGGGCTAATATAATACCATTCTTCCATATCAGGAGAGGCAATCCAAAAGACTTCGCCAATGTTATTCGCAAGCAAATGAAAACGTTCTTCACTTTCAACTAATGCCTCAATCATTCTCACTTGCTCTGTAACATCTTGGGCAAAAATTGAAAGCCCATCTTTAGAAGGGTAGGCACTGAACTGCAAATATTTATTAAAATTCGGCGAATATTCTTGAAATCTGACAACCTTTAAGTCCTTCATGGCCATGTTTATATTTTTATAAAATCCTGGGTGTGCTTCCATTGGAAATATAGACCAAATACTGTCGCCAAGAAGTTCTTGCCTTTGCTTTTTAAAAATATTCTCTAGTGACTTATTGATAAAAACAAAGCGCCATTCCCGATTAATAGCACAAAAACCATCCGAAATACTTTCTAACAGCTCATAATGCCTTTTATTGGAGGCGCGCAAAACTTCATTTAGTAATTCAAGCTGTTTCTGCAGTTCGCTATAATTTTCTGTTTGTTCCATTGCAAAATCTCCAAACATACATATTTTTTATTATGTTACATTCTACAATAAAGCAATTATTCCTGAAACAACAAATAATTTATTTTTTATCATTCATCCTATATTTTACCACTTCTTTGCTATAATGAAATTATATCAACAGTTGTACATAAAGTTAATTATTAGACTTTTGATAAGGGGGCTTGCGCTTTGAAGGCATTATACAATAAATTAAATGATTTATTCCTAGAAATGGTAAATATTCGCAGATACTTGCACCAACATCCTGAATTATCATTTGAAGAGGTAGAAACACCAAAATATATTGCTGAATACCATAAGAAGCTTGGTCATGAGGTTCGAACAGAGGTTGGGGAACGTGGGGTCGTTGCAGTTCTTAAAGGAGCCCATCAAGGACCTACTGTTGCTCTAAGAGCTGATTTTGATGCATTGCCTATCCAAGAGGAAAATGATGTGCCTTACAAATCGAAATATGCTGGCAAAATGCATGCCTGTGGCCATGATGGTCATACTGCAACATTATTAGTGCTAGCGAAAGCACTTAATAGTATGAAAAATGAATTAAAAGGAAATATTGTCTTTATTCATCAGCATGCTGAAGAGCTTGCACCAGGCGGGGCCATTGCAATGATCGAGGATGGCTGTTTAGAAGGTGTCGATGTTATTTTTGGTACACATCTCTGGGCAACGATCCCTCTAGAAGATATTACCTATTGTCCTGGACCGTTCATGGCTGCTGCTGATCGATTCGAAATAAAAATTCAAGGAAAAGGTGGACATGGTGCACTGCCCCATCTTTCTAAAGATTCAATTGTAATTGGCTCACAATTGGTATTAAACCTCCAGCAAATTGTTAGCCGAAGAATTGATCCATTGGACTCAGCCGTACTTTCGATAGGTTCATTTGTTGCTCAAAACGCTAACAATATTATTGCTGACACTGTTTCTTTATCAGGAACTGTTCGAACATTAAATGAACGAACACGCAGCTTTATGGAAGCTGAAATCGAACGAATTTTAAAAGGAGTATGCCTTGCTTCAGATGTAACTTATTCATATCGTTATAATAAAGGCTATCCACCTGTAGTAAACCATCCGTCCGAAACAGAATTTTTAGCCCGTGTTGCAAAAACCGTCCCAGGAGTAAAAAACGTTCGCCAAATCCCAGCGATTATGGGTGGCGAAGACTTTGCCTACTACTTGCAGCATGTTAAAGGATGCTTTTTCTTTACTGGGGCGATGAATCCAGATTGGGACAACGTATTCTCACATCACCATCCTAAATTTAATATTGACGAACGGGCCATGCTAATTGCTGCCAAAACACTAGGAAGTGCGGCATTCACTTATATAGATGAAAATAGATAAATATTAGAAAAAACTACAAAGGAGGGGAACTAAAAATTAGGCCCCCTCCTTTCTTTCAATATTATCGCGTTGTTCCTGTTCTCATTCCGCCGCCGGTACCATTTCCAATACCATTGACATTTCGATTACGAATATTATTGTTATTATCAAACAAATTATTATTATTGTTTCCATTAATTAATGGATTTCGATCTTCATTTGGCTCTTCACCAGGGTCCGGTTCTGCATTATCGTAGTCCACATCAATAAGATCTGCATCGCCGTTGTTATTGTTATTACCACGGTTAAATGTGCCCATGCGGTTATTAACGTTATTATCGAAGACACCGTTGTTTCGATAATTATCTAAATTATAACGAATATTTCCAGGGTTAAGATCGTTGTTATTAAAACGAACGTTCTCCGTATTTACACCGCGGTTATTATTATTAACCCCTCTTGTGCCAGTATTATTGTCCACACCATTATTATCATTCGTACCGCAACCTGCAAGCAATCCAATCGTCAGTAAAGAAGATGAAACGAAAAGCAATGGTTTTTTCATGTTTGTCCCTCCATCAAAATTGTTTTCGTCCACACCATTAATATGTCCACAATTTTTTGGAGTCATGAAAAAAAATTTGAAAATCTACATCCATTTTTGGGTGAATTTTTCATTACATCGTAAAACGATGGTTTCCAATATCAGAGACAACTTCTCGAGCGAGTAAAAATGGATTTGTCGTGTTTGCCTTGTTATAAAAATAAACAGCGTTTTTAACTGGTTTTTCTCCTTCTAACGCTTTTTTGGCAGCATTTATAGCACTTTGGCTAGGCTTAACAGTATTAATTCTGCCAGTCGCAACAGGAGTAAATTGTCCAGCCTCCATTATTACGTCTTTTATCGTATTAGGGAAACGATTATCACGAACTCGATTTAAGATGACATTGCCAATCGCAACTTGACCGTTAAATGACTCTCCGCCAGCTTCGGCTTCAATTAATTTTGCTAACAATAAAAGGTCTTCCTCATTTTGATTTTTCATGACATACGGAACGACAACCTTTAAATTTTCTTCTGGGCTAATCGCATCTGATGATAGTTTATTTCTTTCCTTAATTAATTCAGCAGTAGTATTAAATTGCTGACTGATTGAATATAAACTATCACCTTCTTGTACTTTGTAAAGCGGTATTGAATTCAATTGGATTGAATTACCATCCGTCCATTTCACATTTAAATGTAACATCTCCGCTACGGCGCGAATAGGTAAATATGTTCGTTCATATTTAATTAATGGAGGAACATCCATTATGTATTCGTCGCCATTCATAATAACTCGCCTTGCTTTTGGGTAAAATTTAAGTTGATCATAAATTGGTGACTGAATTAGAACTGTTTGTTCTGCACCTTTCCATTCAACAGCCGCTCCTAGTTGTTCCCCAACAAACCTTATCGGAACATACAGACGCTCATTTTCAACAAAAAGCGGCTCTTGAAAAGATACTAGCTGATCATTTACGTAAACTTGATAACTAGAGTTCGCATTTGCATTAGTCGGTAAAAAGGCCATTAATCCTATGACTAAGATAAACAATGCCCTAATTACTCCCATACCATCACCTCTTTTTTGTAAGTTTTTTCACAAGTCGATGCTCTCGACTGCTGTTTTGAGTGTAGCATTGGATGGTATAACACTTCATTAGTAGGTAGCTGGACATTTTTCCTTATTCAGGTAACCAAACTCCCACTTTAAGGCCGTCTGTGCTAGAATGATAGTAAGATTTTTTTGCTTAAGGGGGGCACTTTGATGGATGGTTATGCCATAAGCTTTCAAAAAATAAAAAATAATCTGCCACACATTCTAGGCAACAAATCCTTCAAAACTTATGCCGTATTGGTACCTTTGATAAAAACAAATGATGATATTGAGGTTATCTTCGAAGTACGTGCACACAGTTTAAGACGTCAACCAGGTGAAATTAGTTTTCCAGGCGGACGAATCGATCAGGATGATGAAAATAGTAAAGCGGCTGCCATTAGGGAAACTTGTGAAGAATTGCAAATTAATAAGAAAGAGATTGACGTAATTGGCCCATTAGATTTTTATGTTACTTCAACTGAAGCGATTATATACCCATATGTCGGCTGGATTGAAAAGAATTTAGCGGATATCTCTCCTAATTCAGCGGAAGTAAATGAGTTATTCACCGTTCCACTTTCATTTCTTTTAAAGGCTGAACCAGAAATTTATAGAGTCAACTATGAAGTACAGCCTGAAGACGATTTCCCTTTTCACCTTATCCCAAACGGAAAAAATTATAATTGGCGCCAACGTGGTATGAGAGAATATTTTTATTATTATGAAGACAAGGTAATCTGGGGTATGACAGCGCGAATTCTTCACGAGTTTCTCGAAAAGTTAAAATAAATTTTTCTTTTCTTATATACAAAATCATCATTCAATTGTAGTCTTGGGATATAGATAATAGAAAGAGGAGTTTACAAAAATGGTTAAAGCAATATTTTTCGATCTAGACGATACTTTATTATGGGATCAAAAAAGTGTAAAAGAGGCATTTGTTGGAACATGTCAAAAAGCAAAAGAAAAATATAATATCGATCCCGAATTGCTAGAGGAAGCTGTCCGAAATGAAGCTAGAGAGCTTTACAGCTCCTATGAAACATATCCGTTTACACAAATGATTGGAATCAATCCATTTGAAGGTCTTTGGGGAAATTTTTTAGATGATCAAGATGACTTTAAAAAGTTGAGCCAAATTGTCCCTACTTATCGTAAAGATGCCTGGACTCGCGGCTTAAGCGCACTTGGCATCGATGATTCCGATTTTGGCCATGAGTTAGGAGAACTTTTCCCAGCGATACGTCGAACAGTACCGTTTGTTTATGAGGAATCATTTCAAATCCTCGACCAATTAAAAGGAAAGTATAAACTTCTATTATTAACGAATGGCTCACCTGATTTGCAAAATACGAAACTAGCCATTACACCTGAAATTGCGCCTTATTTTGACCATATTGTTATTTCGGGTGACTATGGACGCGGCAAACCAGACCCTTCTATTTTCGAGCATGCTTTAAAATTAATGAATATAAATAGTGATGAAGCCATTATGGTAGGTGATAATTTATTAACAGACATCCTTGGGGCAACACGGGCAGGAATCAAATCCGTATGGATTAATCGCCATAATAAAGAAAGACTTTCAGATGTTACCCCTACATATGAAATTAAACATCTTGAAGAGCTATTCTCCATTTTAGACGAACTAAAATAAGTATGAAATAAACTGCTAGGGGTGGGAATCCCCTAGCGGTTTTATACTTTCATTGTTGCTTTTTTTACTTCCTTTAATACTTGATTAATTTTACTGCGATGCTTCCATAAAAAATTAAGAAGATCATCGATATCATCAATCATCGTTTCCCCATCATCACAATAATTTTCTCCCATGCCATGGAATGACCATTGATTCTCTTTTTTCATAAGTGTATATTGGCCACCACGTTCTTTGTCATCAAATACAAAATAATGCTTTGCATTTTCAGAGTCAAAAGACGCAATATTTGTGAACTCTTCTAAAAACTCCATTGCGTCCAGTTTTTTCCTAATTATCAATTTCTACACACCTTTCATCATTTTCATTTTGAAAATATGTTGTTATATTAATACTTCGACAAAGAAACTATTTTCCTTGTAAAAAATTCAAAAAAGTTTTCGAGGTTATTCGCCAAACAGAAAAAAGACTACTAAAAAACTTTTTTATTGCCTTCTTCCACCTTTTTCTTTAGAATAAACAATATACAACTTAATACTAGGTACTAATAGGAGGTATAAAATTGGATAATAAAGATACTTTCAAAGTCGTTAAACTGTTGCAGGACTTAACAAACTCATTAAGGGGAAATACGAATATTTATGATTCCCAGTATGTCGAAAGTGTAAAACACCGAATACCACAAATAGAACGAGCTTTTTTTGAATTAAAAAAATACTTCGATCAACAAAACTAATTTTTTTTAGGATTTTTTATAAATGACCTCCTTCTACCGCAAAATTGAGCGCTTAGTCGATTCCGCCCTTTTAACTCTTCAAACTACAAAAAAAGAGCAAGCCCTGCAGAATTAAAGAAAACTCTACAAGATCTTGCCCATTCATTTTTAATCAACAAATTAATATTAATTGTTTTGTGATGCATTAACATCAGCAAGGCTGAATAACATAAACATAATGCCGACGCACACGAATAAAATATTTAAAACAACTGACCATTCTTCCATTTTGATACACCCCCACAATAAATTAAACGATATACAAATACTATTCTATTTTATCAGGGAATTTTGCAGGTATATCTCTTAGTTTTTGACAATTTTTCAACATTATTAAAATTTCACACAAAAAAGTATAAAAAGACTTATTCCTTATCATCGTCCCCTTCAACAATTAACAAATCACCAACACCCATTTTAATTGTCAGATTGATTTTCACTTTTGCTTTTTCGTAAGCATGATTGACAAATGTTTCTTTATTTTCAGCAATTAGTCCTTCCGTTTCCACTTTGCCTATGCCGCTTTGGACGAATATTTTCATACCGACATTTTTCGGAGCAATAAGCTTTGCTTTACCCATTCCCGACTCAATCGTAACGTCGAAAGCCTTCTTATAATCTCCATCCATATTAATCGTTGTTTCGCCCATACCAGTAAAAATTTCAGCACCTTCGAGCTGTAACATGCGCAAATCCAACAAATTTGTACCCGCACCGGTTTTTACAAAAAGATTTACCGGTAACGTATTGTTTAATAATATGTTTCCATCATATTTTAGACCTTCTATATTGCCAAGTGGGACATTCATATTACTTTGTTGGATTGATAGTTGCCCTCTCTCAGCGGAAATCTGATAATCAACAACAGGTTTTAGCTTTTCAACATTGTATGTAAAATCGACTTCGGCCGCTTTGGAAGTGCTACTATTAATCGTTATGTCTCCCACCCCAAGCCTAATAGAAACATCTAATCCTTTCACATCTTCAATGTTAATACTAGTTTTATCAGACTGAATATCGCTAGTCTCGATACCGCCACAAGATGCTAACAATAGTATAATAAAAACGAACATGATCATCTTTAAGTACAGTTTCTTCATTATTTTGTTTCCTCCTTAAACTAGACTTCATCATAAGCATACCTGCTTATTATAACAAAAAGAACGATTATCATCATTTATTCACTAAATATTTAAATAAAATTATGAAAATTAGTTGCACATTGTTATATAATGTGACTATTAATAGTGTTATACGAATTCTTGAAGTGGCCCTTGTCGTTCATCGTTAGAAAGGTTGTGAAAGAATGTCAAAGACAGGGAAAGATATGAAAAAAGGATTGCGATTTGCGTTTGTTTTTACTTCCATTTATTTTATCATTGGAATAATTGGAATTTCTGTAGTAGACTTATTAATTAATAGTTATAGAGAATGGTTCTTTTTACTAATAACGACGGTCATCATGTTTTATATTTCATTAAAATTCGTATATCGTGACCGTGAACAAATCAAAACGCTAGTTAAACAACAATTGGAGCTTAAAATTTATAAATCTATTTTTGAGCAAATGAACGAAGGTCTTGTCATTACAAATAAGCATGAAAAAATTTTATCAGTAAACCCATCATTTACAGTAATGACAGGATATCGCGAAGATGAGGTGATCGGGAAAACCCCCGCGATTTTAAGCTCTGGCATTCACTCCCATGAATTTTACGAAAATATGAAAACTGAATTACAAAATAACGGGCGCTGGCAAGGCGAAATCGTCAATCAAAGAAAAAATGGTCAAATATTCCCTGAGCAGCTTAGCATTTCTGAGATTAGAAATATGGATGGGGAGATTACAAATTATATTGGCGTTTTTACAGATATTTCGCACCAACGAAAGGTTGAGGGGAAGATTGAATTTCTCACACATTATGATTCCTTTACAAAATTGCCGAAATTCAACTTATTTATGAAACATCTGCATAATTACATTACTGACGAGTTACTTGAACAGAAAAATTTTTCATTATTTATCGTTGACACTGCAAAATTAAAATCATTAAATGCGATGTACGGTCATAAAGTAGGCGATGATTTATTGCAAACATTAGCGATTCGCATTCAAACAAGATATAAAGGCTTGTTTATGGGCAGACTCAACT
This sequence comes from Bacillus sp. (in: firmicutes), assembly GCA_012842745.1. Taxonomy (NCBI): domain Bacteria; kingdom Bacillati; phylum Bacillota; class Bacilli; order Caryophanales; family Bacillaceae; genus Bacillus; species Bacillus sp. (in: firmicutes). Next base: position 104,726 of record DUSF01000048.1, read on the forward strand.
CAAAGGAATTTGCTATTATCCAACCACATTTTTATTCGGAAGATGACATCAAAAAAGAGGCGGCAAGTTTGTTACAGGAAATTGAATTACCTTTTTATTATGAGGGGGAAGAGTTTTTCCTTTCAGCGACGATTGGCATTGGGATTTATCCACAACATGGGGCGACCGCAGATGAATTATATAAAAATGCAACACTTGCCAAAACGGCCGCAAAAGAAGTTGGTTATAAATACCAAATATTCGGAAATGAACTTTTATCTAAAGTAAAAAGAAAAGTTTTACTAGAAAATCATTTAAAGAAAGCAATCGAAATGAACGAATTGCAAATGCATTATCAACCGCAAGTCGATATAAAAAACAATAATCTTGTCGGCTTTGAAGCATTAATTCGCTGGAATCATTCTAATTTTGGCACAATCCCACCTGCTGAATTTATTCCTTTGGCAGAGGAGTCTGGACTAATTATCGAAATTGGCGAATGGGTTTTAGAAACGGTTTGTTTACAAATAAAAGAATGGCATAATGCTGGAATCATTATTCCAAAAATATCGGTAAACTTGTCTCCTAAACAATTTCTAAATCATAATTTATTAAATCGGATTAAAAGTATCATCAATAAAACGAATGTTCAGCCGTCTTTTATTGAATTAGAAATAACCGAAAACATGAATCTATTTCAAAATGAATCAGTTGTGCAAACGCTCATCAACCTTAAAAAGCTCGGGTTTCATTTATCAATTGACGACTTTGGAAAAGGGCATTCAAATTTAAGTTACCTTCAGAAGCTACCAATTGATTCGATTAAAATAGACCGGACTTTCATTAGCGACCTTCCACAAAATAAAAATAACATTGCGCTAACAAAAGCAATCATTGCTATGGCCCATGAATTACAATTATCAGTTGTTGCCGAAGGAATTGAAACAAAAGAACAACTGGAATTTTTAAATGAGCACCATTGTAATATTGCCCAAGGGTTTTACTTAAGTAAAGCATTGCCTAGTGAGGAAATCGTTAAACTATTATTGAAAGTGGATGATGTATATCAGTTGGCTTTATAATTATGTATGTTAATTCTTGATGGGATAAACGGAGGAAGTTTATATGAGACTAAAAGCAAAATTGATTATCGGGGTTTCTGGATTATCAGCCATCATCATCTTAATTTGTTCATTATTTACGTATATGACAATTAAGAACTTCTCAAAAAATGTCGATGATTTAACAGTCGGACTATCGGAAGTCGTTAATAGGGATGTAAGTGGATTTTCGGGGCATTATTCTGGAACACTTACATATCTAGAAGGAAAGAATGTTGTTGATAAACTAGATAATATTATTCAATCACTTGAACTTCCTTTAAGTTCAAGTAAAAAAACAACAAATCCAACAGTCTTAAGACAGCTATTCCAAGCATTTGTAACTGAGAATCATTATATTTCCACGATGTATGCGGCAACAAATAACGGGATTTTTGCTTCTTATTCAAAAAATGGAACAGAACCAAAGCAAATATCCGGAGAGTGGTTTCAAAAAGCAAAACAATTAAAAGATGGAGAGTTTTATATCTCTAATCTGCAGACGGAAAAAAGTGGTTTGCAATTCATTACAATCAGTACTCCGATGTATAGTAACAATCAATTTTCTGGTGTCATTGCAGCTGATTTAAATGCAACACTATTAAGTGAATATATTTCACAGATTAAAGTTGGTGAAACTGGGTATATTGCTTTAATAGGTGCAGATTATTCCGTTATTGGTCATAAGGATATAAAACTTGTTAAAGAAGGGAAAAAAGTAAATGACCTCCCGTTTTTTAAAGGAATAGATAAGGGAAGAATATTGTTAGATATTAACAAAATAACTTATCTGCCTATCGTTCAGGAAAAAACCGGTTGGACGGTTTTATCAATCATTCCCCAGGAGGAAGTTTCTACCTTTACACAAACAATAGGCACCAATATGAGATCCAAAATCACAGAAGCCAATACTCTAGCTGCAGCCAGCCTATCAAAGTTAGTATCGACTCAAGTCATCGTTATTGCGCTGTTGCTTGCGATATCGGTTGTTTTAAGTTGGTTAATTGCAAGATATTTCGTGAATCCATTAAATAGTGTCTCACAATTAATGGAATCAGTTTCTAATGGAGATCTTTCTAGCAAACTGCAAGTAAAATCAAAGGACGAAATCGGTGTTTTATTGGAATCTGTTAATAAAACGATTGATAGCTTAAGGGAAATGGTAACAAAAATTAATACACTTGCACTTGAAGTTGATAATAGTTCAACTATTTTAAACGAGCAAGCTGAGATTTCAAGTTCGGTTGCCAAAATAATAAACGACGCGATGGGCGAAGTTTCAATAGGAGCAGACAAACTTAGCTCCGATATGTTCACGGTTACAAGCAATGTAGAGCAAAACGCGAATTCCATTCAATCTATGTCCGAAAGTATTGCAACGATTGCAACACAAGCAAGGAAAACGAAAGATGTTTCCTCGGATGGCAAATTGGCGATGGAGAAAATGAAAGAAAATATGGACGTCATTGTAAAGCAATCTGTCGAATCGAGCAATATTATGAAAACACTTGATTCAAGGTTAAAGCAAATAAGTGATATTACAAAATTAATCTATGATATTGCTGAACAGACGAATTTACTCTCTTTAAATGCTTCAATCGAGGCTGCAAGAGCAGGTGAACATGGCAAAGGCTTTGCTGTAGTTGCCCAAGAAGTGAAAAAGCTAGCCGAACAATCAAGCGAATCAGTTGAAAAAGTGACAACATTAATCACCGAGATTTTAACCGATTCTTCAAAGGCTTTAACGAATATTGATGAAAGCAAAAAGTCAGTGGAAGAAGGCTCACATGTAGTCAATGACAGCGAAAGAAATTTCCATCACATTGTTACCTATATTGATGATTTATCAAATAATATTGAAAATATTGCTGCCACTGCCGATGAAATTTCAAACCGTAGCAACGATATTTTTATCTCCATTGAAAGAGTGACGAATATTAGTCAATCAACAACAGCCGGGGTTGAAGAAGTAACAGGTTCAACTGACGAACAAATGGATGCCGTCGAAAAAGTTAAGGATATATCTTGTAAGCTCCAGAAATTAACGAATGAATTAAAACAATCCGTCGGACAATTTAGACTATAGAATTGATTAAAGGAGCTTCATTTCATGAATATTATTTGCTCTACGTTAAACGCCAAATTTATTCATACTAGCCTTTCATTACGATATTTAAAAGCTTATGCTGAACCCGAATTTATGATACAAATGGCTGAGTATACAATCAATGATCCCATTATGAATATCGTTTCAGACTTGTATCGAAAAAAGCCGGATATAATCGGTTTTAGCTGCTACATTTGGAATATCGAAGAGACGATTAAAGTAATTAAGATGCTAAAAAAAATAAAACCTGAAATGGTCATCATTTTGGGTGGACCTGAAGTAACATATGACACATTGGAATGGATGGAGAGAATAAAAGAAGTAGATTTCATTGTTATCGGTGAAGGGGAAGGTACATTTAAAGCATTGCTAAGCGAAATTACATCACAACAGAAGTATCAAAGTGTAGCTGGCATTGCTTATCGTAATGGCGAGGAGGTTTGTATAAATCAGCCACGAGAAAAGCTTGATTTGTCAACAATCCCCTCCCCTTACCGTTTTCCCGAGGATATCCCTAACTTGTCAAAGCGAGTTGTATATATTGAGACAAGCCGTGGATGTCCTTTTACTTGTCAATTTTGTCTCTCCTCGATTGAAGTAGGTGTTCGTTATTTTAATCGCGAAAAAATTAAAGAAGATATTTTATATTTAATGGAGCATGGTGCGAAAACGATTAAATTTGTTGATCGGACCTTTAATATAAGCAGAAGCTATGCAATGGAAATGTTTCAATTTTTAATTGACCACCACTATCCAGATACAGTCTTTCAATTTGAAATTACTGCGGATATTATGCGGCCTGAAGTACTCCAATTTCTTAACGAGCATGCACCAGTTGGATTATTTCGTTTTGAAATTGGGATTCAATCTACAAATGATTATACGAATGCGTTAGTCAAAAGAAAACAAAATTTCGAGAAGCTGGCACGGACAGTAAAAATGGTCAAAGAAGGTGGAAAAATAGCCCAGCATTTAGATTTGATTGCCGGCTTACCTGAGGAAAATTATGCTTCATTTAGAAAAACATTTAATGATGTTTTTGCCTTTGAACCAGAAGAATTGCAGCTTGGCTTCTTGAAAATGCTGCGCGGTACAGGGCTTAGAAGAGATGCTGGACAGTACGGTTATATTTACGAGGACCATTCCCCATATGAAATTTTAGGCAATAACGTCCTGCCCTTTCATGATATTTTACGGATACAACAAGTCGAAGATGTCCTTGAAAAATATTGGAATGCCCACCGCATGGATACAACTTTGCTTTATTTAGTATGGCAAATTTTCGACTCACCATTTGATTTCTTCCAAGAATTCGGCACATATTGGGATAAACAAGAGTGGAGCAAAATTGGCCATCAGCTTGAGGATTTATTTGATAGACTATTTCAGTTTTTAAGTTCGAAAAACAGGCTACCATTACCTATCATTGAGGCAATGATGAAATATGATTACCTGATTGGTAAAACACACAAACCGCGCAAACCATGGTGGCAGGACAAATTTAACAAGAACTTACGATCAAACTATTTAAAAATTCTGAGCGAAGCACCTTCCATATTAGGCGAGGAATTTAGAGACCTTACATTGTCGGAAAAAGATTTACATAAGCATACGATAATGGAGATCATTCCATTTAACATTGAACATTATCTTGCAACAGGCTCGATTAGCATGGAAAATACATTGATGCTTATCTTTTATAGCCCTGCAGAAAAGAGAAGTAAGCTCTATACAGGGCCATTAACAGAAGTGGAAAGGCTGATGTAAATCAGCCTTTCACTATTTATGTTCCAGAGTTGCGCCTAGCGCCTTCGCTTTTTTCTTTTTCAGCTTTAGCGTATTTTTGTGCGGCAGCAATTTCGTATTGTTTACTTGCATTCACATCACTAAACTCTAGTCCATACTCCTCTTTACTATTTCCTCTTGGTGTTTGTTGGCTTTTTACTTCAGGGTTATTATGGCGAGGATTTTTTCTTCCCATTGATATCCCCTCCTTCCGTTAGAAATTTTTATCGTTTCCCTTCATCTTCAATTCGATTTGAAATTCGTGCATTTTCTGCTGTTTTAAAAGCTTTCATATCGGTAAATTCATCATCAAATTCTACCTGTGGCATGCTTTCGACTGGGGTTTTATTATTTGTTTTCGCAGCATCATGTTTAACTTTTCGTTTCAAAATAAATGCCTCCTCATACAGATTTTTTTAACATGTACCTGTATCTAGAATGCTGCAATTTATAATACTTCATTCATATTAATAACCAATTAATCAACACTCGCATAAACTGGTGTAACGGAAAGGAATTTATTTCTACGAGGGGGCTGAAGTTTATGTCTTTATTGTTATACGTTTTCATGGGCTTCGTAATTAGCTTAATCTTCCTGTACATTCCAAATATTGAACTGAAATCAAAAAGAAATTTTTTAATTCTTTGGATGGGATGGCTGCCATTATTTATGTTTGGGCTTGTCCTAATTTCTATTTATGACCGACATAAAATTATTATTTAATTAAACTTGCCTGAGCAGGTTTTTTATTTTTTATTTACATATCGATGATTTGACAGTGACATAATAGTATAGAGGTGATTCATATGAGTAAACAAGCAAAAAAAGGAAAGTTGGAATATCCGATGATTAATGAGACAATGCCACATCAAATTTCTTCCCCTTCTTTTAAAAATAGTGGCATTGAAGTACAGCCTCCTTTTGTCAATGAGCACGGTGTGGTGATTGGTGACAGCTTTTATGACTCCCCTAACTCTCCATTAAATAACTGGAGCATAGAAACTAACCCTGAGGAAATGGCTGGTCAAGAATGGGTGCATCCGACAAATGATATCGGTTGGAATACAACTGAAAATATTGAACTTGTTGAGAAAAGTAAGCCGCCGCAAGCAGCCCCGTTTATGCATCCAACTAAGGACGTAAGCAAAGGTGCAGATTAAAGCTCGACTTTCCGCCAATCATGGCGGAAGTCGATGTTACGTCACCTCAAACTCATTTACTTTTTCGATTATTAATAATTGCAGCCATTCAGGTAGTTCGTGTAATTGGTCTACTTCATTTAGCATATCAATTATTTTAGAATCAGTAAGCTGGGAATATAACTCTTTAATATTATTATGATCACCACTTATCGAGCCAAACCCTTGATTCAACTTCTTAAAGCTTTGAAACCCTGTTGGGAAATTATTTCCTACATTTACGGCGGATGCACCCTCAATGCTTCCTATTCTTAACGTTCCAATTGCAATATTTGGGGACAAAAAAGACACTGACAGTCCCTCCCTAGTCAGTCACTTTATGACTTACTTCCTTTCCATTTACGATAACCTTAATTTCTTGTTGCGTGGCTTTTGGTTGCTGTTTTGATTTTTCTTTCATTTTTGATAGTTTTTTTATAATTTCCTCTTTTATGTTTTTGCCGTTGACCTTTTCTTCTCCTTTTTTTTCATCCTTCAACAACGATTCCTTTTGTGCAACGCTTGGGCTAAACGTATTCCCAATATTCATCGCTCCGCTTAATTCGTTTACATCAATATTTTCTAAGGAAAAATTCAATTCTTCTAATGTTAAAGAATGGACATCAATTTTTTCTATATAAACGTTATATTCAACTTTCGGACAATCCTTTAAAGACTCAATTGCATCTGTCATTGTTACAAGTTTTTGTTCCATTTCTTTGATGCGAAGTAGTAATTGTTCTACGTCTTTCCCTTGACTTTTCACAGCTATCACTTCAATCCTCTTCGAAATCTATTTGCACATTTGCAGATTCATCCTCTTCCTTTTTCGGAATAGTAATAACTACTAGCCCTTTCTTATAAGTTGCCTGGATTCCTTTAGGTTGGACTGAATATGGGAGGACAATTTCTCTTTTGAAACTTCCGAAAAATCGTTCTGATTGAATTAGTTTTTTTACTGGATATGAATATGGAACAACTCCATCTATTAATAACTTATATCCTTCTAAACGGATGTTAATATGATTGTCGTTAGGAGATAGACCCGGTTGTTCGACAACAACAAATACATCCCTTTCCGTTTCAAACACATCAATATCTGGCCCTTTTTTAGGAATAAATTTATTGATTTCAATGAGAAAATCTTCTCCAAGCACCTTCTGTAGTTTCTCTGGCACACCTTTGAAATTGAAGTCCCGATTACTCATTGTCGCTCACCGTTCCTAAATGTGGGAGTTATTATTACATCCTATTTTTAAATTAGTAAAATATGTACTTATTTTTCGTTGCCTTTTTTTAACGAAAAAGGACATGCAACTATACAATACATGCTGCACCTTCATAAAATTATAGTAGTTAAAAGGGGAGGTGATAGCTATGGGAATGGCAGCATACGGCGGCGGAGGTTACGCAGGCGGCTTTGCATTAATTGTCGTTTTATTCATCTTGTTAATCATTGTTGGTGTAGCTTTCGTTAACTAGTGAGTTGATTTTTTCCACTATTATCTTCTATCTCCTTTTTTATATACCCGCTATATGTAGCGGGTACTTTTATTTTTGAAGCTTACAAAATTTTATTACCCTTTTTCTTTAAAATCGGGACAGATAACTATACAAGTATCAGTCATTTACCATATCTTAACTAGTGAACAGATTGTTCAATCAACATTTTTAAAAAGGAGATGAAATGTATGTTTGGATATGGATATGGCGGTTATGGTGGTTATGGTGCTTGTTGTGGTGGTTATGGATACGGCGGAGGATACGGCTACGGACGCGTCTTTGCGTTAATTGTTGTATTATTTATCCTATTAATTATTGTTGGTGCTGCTTGGGCTTTTTAAGCATAACTAAAAAATGAGGCTAATCCCTTTGTTGGGTTAGCCTCATTTTTTTATTGATAAACAATATCTGCGATGTTAATTAGCTGATCATTTGCCGTTGTGCCTCTAATATAAGGAGTGGAGCCAAAGCTCCATGATCTTACCTTCTTTTCCTCGGCACTTTTATAAATAAGCTGTCTTAAGTTGGATACGAGATCATTAGTTTTACCTGTATAACGAATACTAAAGTCTTTTTTATAATTAGCAAATTGATATTTAATCATTTCGCTTAATTCTGTTAAATTTGTAGCTGTGTACTCCGGCAATAAATATTGTAATTCCAATGCATTCATTAATTCCATATACTTGTTCGCTTCGTTTACGGTTGCTAATTTTGTTTGCAACAATGTGAAATAAGAAGTTGAAGCGACTGGATATGGTTTTTCTTCCCCATTTACCCCACCTGTTTTCCAATCATGATTTTTAGCAATTTCTTTATCGGTTAACAAGTAGTAATCATAAAGAACGCGGCCTGACTCGTCTGGTACAGGGTCATCCCAGGTTGCATCTAAATGATACCAATACCCATCCAATTTCACCATATTCCATGCATGGTTTTGCGTATTGAAAGCTTGGCTACTAGCTGTACCGCTTATTAGCCTTACTTCGATATCTAGTTCCTTTAACATTTTATATACTAGCATGGCATAGCCATTACATGCAGTAATACCTGTCGTTAACGCAGAATAAGGCGAGTTATTCATTAACCTTGTATCATATGCCAAATTGAGGACAAGATAATCATGTACAGCTTTTACTTTTTCATGGTCATTCATCCCAGGCTTAATGATTTTTGTCAAAATGGCCTTCACTTTTTGATCAACGTATTTCATCTCAAGAGCTGATTCATAGTACGAAAATTTAAGGGTAATCGTCACATCTTTTCCATATGCTTTATATGACATATTGACATTGCGATACGAGTAGTTCAAATATTCGTCCGCTTCAATCGCCTTGGAAATATAGCCACTAATAACATCTAATAATTTGTTAGTTGACCCTTTATACTTAATGACAACCGTATTTTCTCGTTTAGCCATTGAACCTTGGATAATCTTTTCTATATCTGTCAACAAAACCGCTTTGTATGTATTTGCAGTTGCTTCAGTAGAATATAATCTAGATAATGGCGCTGCATAAATCGTTGTTGAACTTGACAGAATTAAACTGCATATGATGAACGGAATTACGAACGACAGCTTCAAAAATCTCATGACCTATCAATCACCTTTTCTAATTTTCTTACTTTAACTTTACTAGATTTATATTACAATACCAAGAGATTTTTGAATTAAATTAATTACATACAAAGATATTACCTAATTCTACATCGATTGAATAAATAATTATGCCAATATCACGATTTTCTTTTTTGATGTTTTCTATGTCTTCTGAAAGATTTTTTATTTCTTCATTCATCTCTGTTAATAAAGAAGAATCAAGCTGTTCTTTCACAGTAGCTGCAAAGTTCACTTTCTCATTGAGACGGTTTAATTTTTGTGTAAGTTTCTTTATCTTAACTGTATTTTGATCCTTTTGAATTTGTAGTTCCTCTTTCCATACTTTTAACTCCATATTACTCATCAACATTCTCTCCTTTACATCATTTGGTGTACTACTTGTCCATATTTATATGCTTTAAGTGGAGAGAATATTTCATAAATTTTGATAAAGATTTACATGAATTTGGATAGCTTTTCTTCTTATATATTGTGTTTTTTTATACAAACTACTTCTTAGGAGGTGGAAAAAATGACGAGCAGGAACAAATTAGTAGTACCTGGTGTTCAACAAATGTTAGATCAATTTAAAGAAGAAATTGCACAAGAATTTGGTGTTAAACTTTCCGCTGAAACCGTTTCTCGTGCAAATGGATCTATAGGTGGAGAAATAACAAAACGATTAGTACAGCAGGCACAAGCGGAGTTATCGGACAATCGTTAGTAATAAAAAAATTCCACCAACTGTTTAATGCGCCCTTAGTGAGCGGACTTTCCTCTCAAAACTCAGTCACAATAATCAGTTGGTGAAATTTAACTAAGCAAATAACATACCTGCACCTGCTGCCATAAATAAACCAGCGATAATAGTTGCTCCCATAATTAATGCTTCTGCAATTGTAATTTTCAAACGAAACTCCCCCTTTAATACAATCGTAGTGAATGAAACAATACTATGGATACACTAGCCATCATACGGCTAAGAAAATAAAAAGGAGCCTGTAAAATAGACAGACTCCTCCACTTAATTGCAGATTAGAAAAACACGAAATTTGCCATAATAGCAAATTTCGATGTCTTTTCTTATACTGATAACCTACAAAAGTTATCCTTTCTAATCAGTACAAAAAAGAGCCTTGTCAAACCAACGGCATAGTGCACCCTTGGTGACAGACTCCTCCTAATAAAGCAATTTATTAAGTTAAATGAAGTATAATATAATTTGTACTGTTAAGCAATAGCTACATTATCCCAAAGTAAACAACAAGAAAATAGAATTTTTTTATAAATTCTTGTTGATTTTCTGATTTACGGATATTATAATTATCTAAACAGTTGATAGTAGCAAATTCTCACTATCAGCCCCTGTCCCCACCCCCTTAGGAGCTTATCATCTTGATAAGCTCCTATTTTTTATTACCCAATGTAACCTTTTTCTTTCAGGCAATTATAAGCCTCTGCTTCATTTTCTTCTTTAATTTGATATTCTAGCTTCCCATCATTTATTTTTGCACATCGGCCGCCAAAAGGCTTTAATACTTCCTTAATTTCCTTTACATCAATTGGAGCTTTTAAATCATAATTTACTTTCATTTGTATCTCCTCCTTTTCATTATTATAATTTCACCTCTGAATTTCATCCAGCAATTCCTTGGCAGCCTCTCTAGGGTTGTCACCATTACTGATGGCTGTAATGACTGCAACTCCGTCTGCTCCAGCCTGGATAACGCTGGAAGCAAGCCCGCCTTTAATACCACCAATGCCGACGATTGGAATCATTATCTTATTTTCTCTCATTGCAGTTATAATATGTGGTCCTTTAACTTCACGAATATCCTTTTTGGTCGATGTCTCGAACATTGGTCCAACACCTATATAATCAGCACCTACTATTATGGCTTTTTTCGCTTCCTCAACGTTATGGGCCGAAATCCCAAGAATTTTATCACCAATTTTCTCTCTTACCTTTTCAGGATTTTCATCTTCTTGGCCAATATGAATGCCATCCGCATTAATTTCGAGAGCCAGTTCAAGATCATCATTTACTATAAAAGGAACACCATTATCCTTGCATATTGCTTGGAGCTTTTTTGCCAACTCAATTTTTTCCTGACCAACTTTTGCACCGAACCCTTTTTCACGAAACTGAAAAAGCGTAATCCCACCAAGAATTGCTTTTTGTAAAACAATGCACGGATCATTTTTACAATTATTGCTGCCCATGACAAAATAAAGCCGAAGTTTTTTTCTTAACTTTTCCACGTCATATCTCATAAACTTGGAACTCCTCTTTTCTTATAAGCCCAATGATTGGTCGGTCCATGCCCTGAGCCAATCAGTAGGTCATCCTCAATAGCCGCCTGGATAAAACTTTTCGCTACTGTAAGAGCGGAGTTAATCGATTTTCCTTTTGCCAGTTCGGCAGTAATCGCTGCCGAAAATGTGCAGCCTGTTCCATGTGTATTCTTTGTTGCAATTCGTTTACCTTCGTATTCGAGGAAATGATGACCATCATATAAAAGATCAATCATTTGCTCATTGTTGTCATGACCACCTTTAATCATGACATTTTTAGAACCTAGATTGTAAATAAGCTTTGCAGCCTCTTTTCGCTCTTCAAGTGATGAAATTCTTCTACCAGAAAGCACTTCAGCCTCTGGTATGTTAGGGGTAACAACGGTTGCCAGTGGTAATAAATATTCCTTTAAAGCAACGATTGCTTCTTCCTGCAATAATGATGCTCCACCTTTCGCAATCATAACAGGATCAACAACGAGATTAGTCCACTTAAAAGCCTTTATTTTTCCTGCTACAGCTTTAATGATTTCACTATTAAAAAGCATTCCTGTTTTTACTGCATCAGGTACTAGGTCTGTTCCAATCGAATCAAGCTGCTGCTGAATTCCCTCAATAGGTATCGGATACACACCTTGTACCCCCAGTGTATTTTGTGCGGTAAGTGCTGTAATCGCGGTCATGCCAAACACATCAAGCTCTTGAAAGGTTTTTAAATCTGCTTGAATCCCTGCTCCCCCACCAGAATCTGATCCAGCTATTGTAAGTGCTTTGAAAATTTTCATAAAAAATCAACTCCATTTTAACTATTTTCTAACTCAGCTCATTAATTTGGCATAATATATTTATCTTCATTAAAAAAGGCCTACCACATAGGCAGGCCTTCTGTAAAATTATATACACAGAAACGAACATGCTTCCCTACGTTGGTACTAACCAAATCAGGTTTAAGGGTTAGACATCCTTTGTCCTCTCAGCCTTATGGCACCCCTAGCTTTCATATAATTGTTTATTAATGATATTCATGTTAAGTATATCAGTTAAAATCTAGTATGTTAACAATGATATGCAATTTTTTATCTCAGAAATATAAAAAATCAAATAGCAAGATTAAAGCTAATAATTTATAATGAAAATGTAACAAAAATTTCAAACTTTCAACATATTCCGTAGATAAGGAGTAAAATTTAATGAAAGAATTTACAATTATATTTAATGACTTTGCTTGCTATAAATATTTGCGGAATGGTATAAGCGACTTCATAAAGGATATGATTCCCCATAACTCCACTTTAATCGAGGTTGCCTTAAATGAAGCTGTTAATAATGCAATTAAACATGGAAACAAAAAAAGAATCATTGTAAAACTTAAAATTCATAAAAACAGAAAACTAACCATTCGCGTAAAAGATAGGGGCCAAGGATTTCAAGTATATGAAACATTGCAAAAAGGGGTGGACGCAAGTCTCGCAGCAGAAATCGACTATTCATTATTAAAGGAATCTGGGAGAGGTTTATTGATCATGAATCAAATAATGGATAAAGTCATTTATAATAAACAAGGGAATGATGTCATCTTAATAAAAAATCTGGCTAAAATGAAATAGATTTCTAGGTGAGTAATTATGAAAATTAAAGACTTGAGTTTAAAAGTAAAGTTAGGAGCCATCTTTACAATTTCTCTTATTTTAAATTTTATCGGCTTTTTTATAATGATTCAGTTCATAGATGAGCATGAACATGACAGCTATCTTCTTAATTTAGCAGGTCGACAAGGAATGGTCGCTCAGCAAATCGTAAATGAAGCCTATATGTATGCTAATGGTAATGGTAATTATAAAATACGCCTTCTCGATTCAGCAAAACAATTTGAACAAAATCAGGATAACCTACTTTTCGGAAATGAACATTCTGGTATACCCGGCATTAAAGTACAAGATATTACCGATCGCCTTTTACTAGTATCAAAAGACTGGCAATCCTTTTCGGAAAAGATACATACGTTGATTAATGCAGAAGATTCCGATATAAAACATATATTAGCTACGGAAATACAACAAAACAGCTATAATTTGTTATATAAACTCGACCACATAACAAATCTAATCAAACAAAATTCTGAGCTTAAAGTTGCTGCTATTAAAAACATGCAAATTCGCATCATGCTTGTCAATATCATAATTTTTCTTTTTGCAATCTGGGCCAGCATTAATCACATTATTAACCCAATTACTGAAGTAATTAAATTAATGCAGCGGGTGGCTGACGGCGATATCAAAGTTAAAAAATTAAAAGTAGAACGCACAGATGAGGTCGGACTTCTTGCGCTTTCTTTTAACATGATGGTTTCTAACTTAAAACACATAATTTTAACTGGCAAAGTACAAGCCGACTTTTTACCGCCTGAAATCGGCAACGAAAAATTTGAAATTAAAACGATTTATAAACCAACTGAATATGTTAGCGGCGATTTTTTCCATTATATTTGGGACAAGGATAACAATCATTTATATGGTTATTTGCTTGATGTTATGGGGCATGGCTTAGACACCGCGCTACACACCTCGTATTTACATGTTTTATTCGAGCAAGCCGCACACAAAAATATGACAATGGTTGAAAAACTAGAGTGGATTAATAATGAATCAATGAAATATTTAACGAATGGAACGTTTGCTGCTGGAATTTGCTTCAAATTTGATTTTAATTCGAATAAACTAACGTTTGTTTCTTGTGGAATTAATCATTTCATTGCAAAAACGACAGAACAAAAAGGGCTCATAACAATCGAAGGCGGATTATTAGGTATATTAGAAACGATGCCGTTTGAAGAACATGAGATAACATTTCAACCAAGTGACTATTTCATTTTTTTAACAGATGGGTTATTAGACCATCTTTCTAAAAACAAACAATTATGCTTGAACAGTTTTCAAGAAGAGCTTAACAGGCTCGAAACATTAAGTCAGCGTGATTTTATAAAAGACGATGTCTCTGCTATCTGTATAAATATTAAATAATGTGATAGAATAGTCAACATATTTTCTTTATTATAAAGGGAGTGATGAATTTGAGTTTAAAAGTTAAATTAATTGGTAGTTTTATCATTTTAATAACGTTGCCAATGCTTATTTTGGCATTTTTCTCCTATAACATGACAGCCAATTCGATGCAGAAAACGATTGAAAAACAACTTGTTGATACGACTAAATTAACATCCGATTCTATTGAGCAAATGTTAGCATCAACAGCTTCGCTTATTCAAATCGAAAGTAGGGCTCAGCTTATCCGTAATATTGATAGCACTAGTGATTCTGAAAGTAAAAATGTTGTTTTTAACATGCTCCAAAGTGCAGTAAAAGATAATGAACAACTAATCGAAATGATTCTTATTACAGATAATAACGGGATTGCTTTCATGGACAGCATGAATATCAACGAAGTAACCGATTTATCAGACCGTGAATATGTCAAAAAGGCACTTCAAGGTGAACATGCAGTTAGTAATGTGATTACTTCAAAAGTTACAAATGAACCGATTATTTCCATTGCCTATCCGCTTTTTACTGATGATAACAAAGTGAAGGGGCTCATTATTGGAACAATTAAATTCTCGAAAATTGCTGAAAAAGCTGAACAAATTAAAATTGGTGAATCTGGTTATGCCTACATCATTGATAAGGATGGACTTATAGTTTCACACCCTAAAAAGGAAAAAGTATTAAAAGAAAATTTAATGGATACGGCGAATGATGAGCTTCTTCCAATCGTTAAAAAAATGACAGCTGGCGAATCAGGTAGCGGTTATTATACTTACGAAGGAATTTATAAGTTTGTTACTTACGATCCAGTAGGAATTTGGACTGTCGGTGTAACAGCAAATTATAACGATTATATGGCACCAGCCCATAAAATTAGGACAAACTCAATTCTTATCACAACTATTGCAATCTTAATCGCGATTGCAGCTGCCGTATTTATTTCAAATGGCATTGTAAAGCCGATTCGAAAACTGCAAACTGCGATGGAATTAGCAGGAAGTGGCGATTTAACAGCCCATACTTCTATCCAAACAAAGGATGAACTGCAAGATTTAAGTGACTCCTTTAATGCCATGGTTAATAATCAACAAAAAACGATTAAACAAGTATATGCTGCTTCAGATGAACTGGCTGCCTCATCACAAGAAATGGCAGCATCAACTGAAGAAGTTGCCACAGCTTCTACTGAGGTTTCAGAAAGTACACAAAGATTAGCCAAAGAAGCTGAAGAAGGAAATAACGCTATTATTGATACTTCGAAAGCATTGCTTGAGTTATCTTCATTAATTCAAATTGCCAAAAGCAAGGCAGCATCTGCTGATGATAACTCACAATTCACCCTCTCAACCGCAAATGAGGGGAAAGAAACGGTTGAAGATGTTATTAGCACAATGGAAAATATTAAAGCAAAAATGGAAGAAACGAAAACACATATATCTTCTTTAGAACATTATTCTAAGGAAATTACAACGATTACAGATACAATTACACAAATTGCTGAACAAACGAATTTACTTGCATTAAATGCGGCCATTGAAGCAGCCCGCGCTGGTGAGGCGGGAAAAGGTTTCGCTGTTGTCGCAGATGAAGTTCGCAAATTGGCCGAACAATCAAATAAAGGGGCGGCTGAAGTTGCCAATCTGATTCGTTTAGTAACTGAAACAACTGCCAATACTGTTATCGCAACAGACGAAAGCAGCAAACAAGTAGAAGTTGGTGTATCGGCTGTAACAAAAGCTGGTAATGCCTTAGAAAATATAGTCGAAGCAGTCCAAAAAACTGTCTCAGACGTCACTGGAATTGTATCTGTCACAGACAATGAAGTGGCAACCTCCGAGAAGATAGTTGAATTAATTAATTCATTAGCAACGTTTATTGAAACAACTGCTGCAAGTGCAGAAGAGGTATCAGCATCAACAGAAGAAACATCAGCGGCAATGGAGACAATCGCATCTGCCACCGAACAAATTAATGCGATGGCTTTAGAGCTCAAAACATCGATGGATCAATTCAAACTTTCTAACTAAGGAGTGAAGACATGTTTTATCAAATAAATGCACAAGCGGATCAAGTTTTCGTTACATTATCGAAGGAAATATACGTAGATCAAGCTTCTAGTTTTAGGGAAGCACTTTTGCCCTATTTAGAAAAAGGATATAAAAATTTTATCATCGATGTTAGCAATCTATCATATATTGATAGTTCCGGTTTAGGTGTTTTAATCGGTATCCAAAAGAGAGCCATTACAAATGGCGGCAAGGTCACGATTAAAGGATTAAAAGGCCCTGTAAAAGAACTATTTGAACTTACAAGATTAACAAAGATTTTCGAGATAATAGAATAAAGACTAAGAGGCAAAACAAATACAGTTGAACCCCATTTGTTTTGCCTCTTTTTATTGACCTTTTTTAAATAACTCGATTGTACAAATCTCCCACTCTGGATTTGTTTCATTCAAAATTTGTCGTGCTTCATACTTTGTTTTTGCTTTTACTTTTAATAAATCAATGGTCGTCCCCTTTTTGACCCAGACATTGTACTGATTTACATTTGTAGATATTGAAACTTGGATATTTTTTTGTAACCCCCTTTCCTTCCTTTCTATTTTCAATTCCAAATCCAAGGCATCTAATACTCGATAAAGTGTATCAAGCCGCGGACGATTCATTACACTTGTTAACCGTGATATTGCTGGAGAACATAAACCAGTCATTTCCTCCAAGTCTTTTAATGATAAGCCAAGTTCTTTTCTTCTTGCTTCGATTGCATTCGCAATCTTGGAATATCGATTTATATAATCATGATTACTTTCAAGCTTTGTTTTCGACATAGTCCTTCCTCCAACGACGGAAATTTATGTATTTTCATTATACTATAATGTATTTAACTAGCAATCTAACAAATTTTTTCACCCAAATTATATTATCTTGCTGAGTTTTGTTATTTTATAAAAATACTCTATATATAGGGAAAACCCTGATAGCATTTTTAAGGAAATTGTTTTATAGTAAGTCTGTTCGTTTTTTTATTCAGATTATTTTTAAAAAGAAGGGGAAAAAATGTTTAAATTAACTGTTCGAAAAAAGCTTATTTCAATAACACTACTTTTATTAGCCATTCCTAGTCTTGTCATTGGTTTAATCAGCTATGAAACAGCACATCATAATCTTGAGGAGCAAGGTATGATTGGCTTAAAAAATAATGTAAATATGGCGTTAGATATGATAACAATTCTTAACAAAGAAGTAGAAAAAGGCAGTCTTTCACTTGTTGAAGCCCAAGAACGTTTCAAAGAAACAATTCTAGGAAAAAAACAAGCCGATGGCACTCGCATAATAAACAATCACATTGATATGGGTCAGTTTGGATATTTTATTGCCTATGATGAGACCGGAAAAGCACTTCTACATCCAAGTAAGGAGGGTGCGGATATGTGGGATTCTAAAGATGATAATGGTTTATTATTTATCCAAGATCTTATTAAGCAAGGGGACAATGGCGGCGGTTTTACAACTTATTATTACGGACTGCCAACAAACCCAGATCAAGTTGAAGAAAAAATTGTCTACACTGCCAAAGACCCAAATTGGAACTGGTACATTTCCGCTGGCACTTATTTGATTGATTTTAACAGTGCTGCCAAAAACATTTTAAGCATTTTGTTTATTTCTTTAGCTGCGGCACTCACTCTTGGTGCTGTCATTATTTATTTCTTTGCCAACTCATTTTCAAAACCAATCATTGAATTGGCCCAAAAGTCTGAACAAATTGCGGCTGGCGATTTATCATTAGACGTTATCAATGTGAAAAACAATGATGAAATTGGCGACCTCGCTACAGGTTTTAACCATATGATTGCGAATTTAAAGGAAATGATTAAAAACATTGATGGTGCTTCCCAACATGTTGCTTCCACTTCGGAGGAACTAATGGCAAGCAGTGAACAGACAAGTAAAGCAACCGAGCATATTACAGAGGCTATTCAGGAAATTGCGGTCGGTTCAGAAACTAGCTTAAAAGGAACACTGAGTGCGGTGGAAGTGGTCACGGAAATTTCTAAAGGAATGGAACAAATCGCTTATAATGTTCAACAAGTTACCGATTCGTCGCATCAAACATCTCATACTGCAAAAACAGGGAACGAAACGATTCAAGAATCAATTCAACAAATGGATCTCGTTCAAAATTCATCTCATGAAATGAGTAAAGTCATTGCAGCACTAGGCGCTAAATCGCAGGAAATCGGTCAAGTGATTTCACTCATTACTAATATCGCAGAACAAACAAACCTATTGGCATTGAACGCTGCCATTGAGGCAGCTAGAGCAGGTGAACATGGGAAAGGTTTTGCCGTTGTCGCTGATGAGGTTCGCAAATTAGCTGAGCAATCTAGACAAGCTACAAATGATGTAGGCCAATTAATTGATGAAATCCAAAGAGAAGTCAATGAAACGGTCCGTGCCATGGGAGAATCACAAACCTTAGTAGAAAACGGCATGCTCACGGTTCACAAAGCTGGAAAAGCCTTTTATGATATCGCCATTCAGGTCGATCATGTTTCCGCACAAATTCAAGACGTGTCAGCGGCGATTGAAGAAATTAATGCAAGTGCTGACCAATTAGTCGAAACGATTAATGAAGCACAGAAAATTGCGGAACAATCATCTGGTTTTTCACAAAATGTCGCTGCATCTGCTGAGGAGCAAAACGCTTCAATGGAGGAAATCTCATCGGCTTCAACTATGTTAGCTAATTTGGCGGAAAAATTACAGCAAACTGTCGCAACGTTTAAACTATAAAAATGGAATAAAATTATTATTTAGGACTGTCCAAAAATGGACGGTCTTTTTTTATGGCAACTCGTATTTCAATAACTAATGGAATATTTTCATCCTTCTTAGGGAAATCTACCAAATAGTTTTTAAAGGAGGGATAAAATGAACTATCGGAAATTATGGATTTCTCTTAGTTTAGTTATCATTATTTCTTTTGCGATATTAGGCTATTATGGCGGACGTATTTATCAAGTCATGCCGCCAATTCCAGATAGGGTTGTAAGCGAAGATGGGATTGAGGTATTTACCGGCCAAGATATTAAAGATGGACAAAATGTTTGGCAATCGATTGGCGGACAAGAACTCGGAAGTATATGGGGGCATGGCGCCTATGTCGCTCCTGACTGGAATGCTGATTGGTTGCACCGTGAAGCGGTATTTATATTAAATAAATGGGGTCAAGCGCAGTTTGGGAACAATTTCGGAGATTTAAACGAGGAACAAAAAGCACAATTACAAGCACGATTAACAAAAGAAATGCGGACAAACACATATAACGAAGCGACGAAAGAAATCGTTATTTCTAAAGACCGCATGGAAGCCTATCAATTCTTAAGTAGTTATTATTCTGGCCTTTTTATGGACAATCCTGATTTTCAAGACTTAAGAAATGAATATGCCATTCCAAAAAATACAATTAAAAGCCAAGAACGCATGGATGTAATGAATGCCTTTTTCTTTTGGAGTACATGGGCAACTGTAACGAATCGTCCTGGTGATGTTGTTTCCTATACAAATAATTGGCCAAGTGAAGTTCTAGTTGAAAATCGTCCAACAAGTGAACTTATTATTTGGTCTGTGATTAGCTTTGTCATGCTGTTAGCCGGAATTGGTGCACTTGCATGGTACTATGCAGTGCAACGCCGCAACGAGCCACATCTTCAAGAAGTTTATCCAGAGAAGGACCCATTATTAGGTTTAACCCCTACTCCTTCAATGAAGTCAACATTAAAATACTTTTGGGTTGTGACTCTTTTAGTAGTCGTCCAAGTGGGACTTGGTGCTGTTACCGCCCACTATGCGGTAGAAGGTTCTGGTTTTTATGGAATCCCAATTCAAGAGTGGCTTCCATATTCTGTTACACGCACATGGCACACCCAATTAGGAATATTGTGGATTGCCACCGCATGGCTTGCAACAGGCCTTTATATGGCACCTGCCGTATCGGGCTATGAGCCAAAAGGGCAGCGTGGTTTAGTCAATTTCTTGTTTGTCTGCCTGCTCATTATTGTTGTAGGCTCAATGGCTGGGCAATGGCTAGGTGTATTCCAAAAATTTGATTTCCAAACAAATTTCTGGTTTGGACATCAAGGCTATGAATATGTAGATTTAGGTCGCTTTTGGCAAATATTCCTTACAATCGGTCTGTTCCTATGGCTATTTTTAATGGGAAGATCACTACTTCCTGCCTTTAAAAAAACAACGGAAGACCGCCATTTATTAGCAATGTTTTTATTAGCTGCAACAGCTATTCCATTGTTTTATGTTCCTGGACTACTATGGGGACAACAGACACATCTCGCGATGGCAGAATATTGGCGCTGGTGGATTGTCCACTTATGGGTTGAAGGGTTTTTCGAAGTGTTTGCAACAGTTATCATCGCTTTTCTATTTACAAGAATGGGATTACTGCGAACAGGGACAGCAACAGCTACCGTCTTGTTCTCGACGGTTATTTTCTTGTTTGGCGGAATCATCGGAACGTTCCACCATTTATACTTTAGCGGAACACCGATGGGTGTTCTTGCCTTTGGAGCAACCTTTAGCGCTTTAGAGGTTGTGCCGCTTGTTTTAATCGGCTTTGAAGCCTATGAGAATTTAACTTTAAGCCGTACAAAGGATTGGGTCAAGGAATACAAATATCCGATTTATTGTTTCGTTTCTGTTGCTTTTTGGAACCTTGTCGGGGCTGGGCTGTTTGGTTTCTTTATTAACCCGCCGATTTCACTTTATTACATGCAAGGCCTTAACACAACACCGCTTCACGGACATACTGCCCTTTTTGGCGTATATGGAATGCTAGGCATTGGCCTTATGCTCTTCTGTTTAAAAGGGCTTACAGGTCAAAAGCATTGGAAAACAAAGCTGTTAAGCTTTTCGTTTTGGGCTATTAATATCGGACTAGCCTTAATGGCATTGTTAAGCCTATTGCCTGTAGGTTTATTGCAAACATGGGCCAGCTTTGAGCACGGCATGTGGTATGCACGTTCAGCCGAATTTCTACAAAAAGATATCGTCCAAACCTTTGTCTGGCTTCGCGTTATTGGTGATACCATTTTTGCAATTGGCGTGGTAGCTTTAGGTTGGTTTATTCTTGGACTGAAAACAGGACGGTCTATTGTCAAGAAAAATGCAATGTAACTTAAATAAGGGGCTGAAAAAACAGCCCCTATGCAATGACTATATCTTTACTAGTAAGCTCTGTTAACTGATAATTGCTTTCTGATGTTAGCTCTTTCATAATCTCCACTAAACGTGAATGATGTGTAAAAAAGATGATTTGCGTCTGCTGCGATAACTCCAATAATATTTTTAATGTTTCCTCTGAACGGACATCATCAAAGTGAACGAGAATATCGTCAACAATAAATGGAATTGGCTCCTGCTCCTCCCCATATTTCTCAATACTTGCAATTCTAAGTGATAAATACAGTTGGTCGGTTGTTCCATCGCTCATACCCTCAATGGCTACTTTATCGCCATTAGGACGAACACCCATTAAGATTGGTTGATCCTTTTCGTCGTAATCGACTACCAACTCAGAAAATGATTGCAATGTCAGCCTTGCAAAAAGCTCCCCAGCACGTTTTAGAATTGGATCTTGATTTTGTTTACGGTAATGCTCAATTCCCTTTTGTAAGAGGATTGAAGCAAGCTTAACTTGAATATACTGTTCTGTGCTATTGGCAAGTTTAGCTAAGACGCTTTCCTTCTTTTGTTCAGCCAACACTGCTGCCGTATTATTGCCATCGATTTTTTCTTCAAATTCTTTTTTTACGACACCGTGGGCTTGCTCCAACTCTGAACGGACAGGCTCGATTTCAACCAGTTTTCTGTTTAATTCTTCTAATTCTATATCGATGCAATCATATTGAAACTGATTAGCTTCTTCAATTAATTGTTGAAGTGACAGCCCACCGCCGATATCGAGCAGTTCTTCTTCAATTGTACGTCTTTTTTCTTCGTACTCCTTCTTTTGGAGAAAGGTTATTTCAACCTTTTCTAATTCTGAGATGGTACTGACTTGTGCTTTGTTCATTAAGTTTTCCAAAACGCTTTCGGCAGTTTCTATCTCCCTAACTGCTTCTTTTATAATTAAATCAATTTTTTTAAGTTGTTTATTTAAATCGATTATCTTTACTTCATCCTGCTTAGCTTGTTGTAAATTTGCGTTTAACTGGGTGACGACAATATCAATGGCTTGATCCCCGAAATCTAGGGCAACTGCTCTTAAAAGTTGACCCACTCTTTGTTCATAATGAGAGAGCTGTTCTAACATAGATTCATGTTTTTTCTCAATTTCCGTTAATTCATCGTAAGCTTCAGCACAATCTTCATAAAGGCGAATTATTTTTTCAGCACTATCGACTGAGGTAGATTCAGTCAAATTTGTTCCACTAATCGCTTCTGCCCAATCCTCATACCATTTTTCCGATTTTTGATAAATATCTTTGTTTTTTAAAGCAATATGATTGATGCGATGATTAATGCCTGAAATACTGTCTTCAAGTCTAGTACGTTTCTGCACATCATCATTCATTTTTTTTTGCTCTTTCTCAGCAGTTTTTAAAATTTGCACCAATGATGTATGTTCACTTACTTCGATAAATGGTGATAGGGCCAAACGTAACATCTCTTTATGCTCGGTTATTTTCATTTCTAGTTCATGCGCTGTTATTTGTGAGCGCTCAAAGTCGCTGTACATTGCTTTTATTTGTTCATATTTTACTAGCCATTCTCTCATTTCCTCAGGTGATAACGGTGCGATTG
Source organism: Bacillus sp. (in: firmicutes) (assembly GCA_012842745.1). Classification (NCBI taxonomy): domain Bacteria; kingdom Bacillati; phylum Bacillota; class Bacilli; order Caryophanales; family Bacillaceae; genus Bacillus; species Bacillus sp. (in: firmicutes). Next base: position 128,140 of record DUSF01000048.1, read on the forward strand.
TTGTTGGCTTCCAAAGCTCCGCCCAAGCATTTTCCCACTGAGCTAACTTTTGAGTTAATTCACTTTTCTTATTTTCAAGCTCTACTATTTTCTTTTGACAGCTTTTAATATCGTCTACATGCTTTTTCTTTGCCCCAACTTTTTCTGCTTCGCTTCGCATTTTATCAGCTAGTTCGTCAGCATGATGAACTAGGTTTTCATAAACGTTCTCAAGTTTCTCTCCGTTTGTGAACTCCCCATATTGTTGAGCATCTAGCTGCCCTTCTTGAAGCTTTATGCGAATAAATTGCCAACCTTGATTACGATGGGTACGAATTTTTAATAATGTTTCTTCTGATGGAATTTCAGATAACGCTTCTAAAGTTCGAATTTGCTCCTCGATGCTCTCAATCGCTTCGATTTGGCTGTTGATTTGTTCAATCGTTTTTTCTAAATTTTTTACTATCTCAAAATGCTCCCGTTCAAACTTCTTAATCGTTTCTGTTAAGATGGGAACAGGGAGATGGATTAATTCCTCATATGTTCGATTCCATAATGGCAGCTCTTTAACTGCCTCCTTCATGACCTTTTCTTTTTGACTCATTGCGGTGATATGAGTTTTAAACAATTCCTCAATTTCGCCAAGTCGTTTGACAGAGTCAATCACAGCCTCTAATTCCTCAATATTCGGAGGCACAGGAATCGTGTTTAACTCCCCCCTCTTCACTTTTAATTCATCTTCGGTTGTTTGGCGTTCCTTTTCATTTTGTTCAATGGCCTGGTCAAGGAGCGGGCGTTGTTTACATAACTCACGGATTCTTTCTTTTTTCACTACTGGTAAGCGATACTTATCAATTTGCTCAACAGTTGCATGAACGGGATCAAATTCTTTCATTAAGCCCTTCACCCGCTCTAGAAGCAGCTTTCTTTCCCCTTCTAACTGAGGAACTAGTTTTAGATTATTTTGATAGCTTTGCACTTCCCGATACAGGATATCAATCAACGCACTTTGCTCAAGCAAGCCTTCTTGTATCTTAATCTCATTTCTCTCTTTTTCAAAAAGTTGATAGTCTTCTTCAGCACTTTGTTTTTGTTTCTTTAAGGACTCAAGCTTTTGAACAGTTTCTTTCCGCAGTTCTACAATATTATCAGGCAGTGCTGGTACTTCACCAAGCTCTGCTAATCTGTTTGCAAGTTCTTTTAATTTTGCAATTTTAGGTAATGTAAGCTTTATTCTTTGCAGTTTTTCACGTTCACTTCGTAATGAAATGATTTCATTAATGAGTGTTTCGATTTTACTTTTGCCTTCACTATATTTTCTTTCAAGCTCTTTCCAAGCTTGAACCTTCAACTGGCAGTCAGATATTTCCTTTTTAAGTTCTTTTTCCTCTTTTAATAATTTATTAAGCTCAGGGGTTGACCCTCTTTTTTTATAAAGATCTCCTAATTTTTTCTCAAGCTCTTCAAAGACTTTGCGCAGCATGCTGATGCCTGATGCTGCTGAAAACAAGCTTTCACCAACATTTCCGCCGCTTTGGAGCAAGCTTGCTCCACCTTCACGAAGACTAACATGATTTAAAGCAAACATATTTGAAAAATGCTGCAGAGAGAGGCCGTTTAAAAAATTGGCTACCACTCCTTCGTTTAACGCTTCACCGTTGGCATTGATGACCGTATTCTTTTTTCCTTTTCTTCTCGTAAACTGCAATGTTTCACCTTTTTTGTTTTGCAGTTCTCCCTCGATTCTTAGCTTTTGATTACTATGAAGAAAGGAGTCCGCTGTTTGCTGTGGAAAACCATAAAGAAAGTGATTGATGGAACGTAATGCCGTACTTTTCCCTGCTTCATTTAAGCCGTAAATTAGATGGAATTTTTTCGATTGGTCAAAGGTAATCTCATAATCTGTAAAATGACCGAACGCCCGTAAATTCAAATAATTAAAACGCATTACGCTTCCACCCCCGACTTTGTTAAATAATAGAGAATTAAGTCTTCGACATCAGCTAACCTATTCTTGATTGCATTCGTATTTGTAAAATCATAGTTCTCAGCTTTTAGCTCATATGGCAATGCTTGCTGAATATCTTCAAACTCGGCAAGTAATTCCTTTATTATTTCCTCATCATCCTCTAGATTGTTAATATAGTCTAAAATAGCGGCAATAGGGGTATGCTGGGTCTTTAATTCTTCAATGTTTATAAAGTGGGATGTTTCAATTTTCACCTTTTCCACCCAAATATCACCCATACCAACCTCTAGTGAAACAGCGCGTATATTATTAATAAAATGGTCTTTGGCGACAAGGAGCTCTTGGTGCGCTTTTGTTGTACCAAAAATATGGAATCGAACTGCCAAGAAACGACCATCTGCTACTTGATACTCTGTTTCTAAAGCTTCGCGCACTCTATCAATAATTTCTTCAGAGCTTTCAAGTCCACTTGCATCAATTTCACACAGTCTCCACCGCAGCACATCAAGTGATACATGTGCATATGATTCGATTGCTCCATTTTCAACAGTAACAAAAGTGCAGCCTTTATCACCAGTTTCCTTTATATGTCTCCCTTGAATATTGCCTGGGAAAAGAATGACAGGCTCTGTTTGATGGAGCAGCTCACGTAAATGGATATGACCTAATGCCCAGTAATCATAGCCTTTTTCTTTCATATCATCAATTGAACATGGCGCATAGTTTTCATGGCCTTCACGTCCGGTTGCACTTGTATGAAGAACGCCAATATTAACATAGCCTTCCAGTCTATCTGGATAGCTCTTTACTAGATTATCTTCTATGGAACGCGACGCAAAGCCTTGCCCATGAATGGCAACTCCAAGCTCCTCAAGAATGAAGGTTTCGGGTTGTTTTGTTGAAAACTCAAAGACATTATCGGGAAGCTTTAATTCTTTTGTTATTAAACTTGCTGCATCATGATTTCCGCGAATTAAAAACACTTTAATCGCTTCCTTTTGTAAGCGTACCATTTGGCTTGCAAAAAACAAACCTGTGTTGTAATCCTTCCAGTCACCATCATATAAATCGCCAGCAATGATGATAAATGAAACTTGTCTTTCAATCGCTGTATCTACTAAATTTCTAAATGCATCTCTTGTTGCACTGCGAATTTTCCCAGCTGGAGCCCCTTCATATTGCTCAAGTCCTGTTAACGGGCTGTCGAGATGGATATCAGCAGCATGAATAAATGAAAATGACAATTTCATCCCCTCCCTTTCTACAATAATTATACATTGCTTTAAATAGATTTCACTTCAGAAAAAAGTTCACATAACTTTTTAAAGTCTTTTTTACTTTTCAATGATAGAATAATAGTAATAAATGGAGAGAGGGGATTTCACATGTTCTCAAAAATACTCGTAGCTTATGACGGTTCAGAGTTATCTAAAAAAGCTCTACAATTGGCAATCCAATTCGCCAAAGCAAATCCAAATTTACAAATAGAAATTGTCCATGTTTATCAAATTCCAACAGTTGCCATTGGCGAAGGAGTATATACTCCTTCAGCGCAAGCTGCATTAAACTACTTAGAAAATGCCGAAAAGGTTTTAGCGGAGGCAGAGGAAATTGTTTCAGCAGAAACTAAAAATTATAATGCTGTTTTAAAAGATGGCGTCTATGCAAGAAATATAGTCGAGCATGCACATGAAACAGGATGTGATTTTATTTTAATAGGAAGCCGCGGACTTAGCGGCCTTAAAGAATATTTTCTTGGCAGCGTTAGCCACAATGTTGTGCAAAAATCTAAAATTCCAGTTTTTATAGTAAAATAATAAAAACCTCCATGGCTACTTTAAATAAGCCATGGAGGTTTCTTTTCATACCTTATTTAGTAGCAAAATATTCTTCCAATGTAAAATCCTTTTGATAGATTTCTGTAGCCACATCTACACCGACATAGCGAATATGCCATGGTTCATAGCTATAGCCCGTTATTGCTTCCTTCCCTTTTGGATAGCGAATAATGAAGCCAAAATTATGTGCGTGATTCTTTAGCCAAATACCTTCTTTTGTCTCAGCAAACTCTTCGATTAAATCATAGCCAACGTATTTCGATGTTACATCCATTGCCAATCCTGTTTGATGCTCGCTTTCTCCAGGAACTGCACTTACTTTATTAGCTTCCGCTTCGCCTTTTTGTTGAACATTTGCAGCAAAGATTGCTTCTTGGCGAGCATAGGAGCGATATCCAGATGCCCCTAAAAGCTCAATATTTTCTACTTTTGCGGCTGCAAATAATTGCTCTAAAGCTTCAGCAGCTTCACGTCGTACATAGCGCTTCGGAACGTCTTCGGCGAAAGAAAAGGGGATATTTGGAACTACTAAATCACTTGGTACGTAGTCCTCCGGCAATTTATGCTGTTTGTTTACGAGCACTAGTAAGTCATCCGGATTATCAGTCGCCTCATCTACTTTTCCTTCAGGCATAGTGTCACCATTGGTAATTGTTTCCGTTTTTATTAACTTTTCTTCAACTGGTACAACCGCATTTACATCGGGTGGGTTACTATTCAAGGCTTGAGCATTACTACAACCTGTTACTAGCAACCCTAGCATTAAAGCAATAAATGGCTTATTCATTTTTAAAACTCCTTGGATTATCTGGTTTCTGTGTCATTTTTATGCTCATCTATTATACTATAATTTTATGTCGACTTAATACTACATTTTTCTACCATATGGTAAGCGAATAAGAAATGTAGTTCCTTTTCCTTTTTCACTAGTTGCCGAAATAGTACCACCATGTGCTTCGACAAAACCTTTTGCAATCGAAAGACCTAATCCTGCCCCACCACGTTCACGATTTCTTGATGTATCAGCTCGGGAGAAACGGTCAAAAATGGTCGATAGAAACTCCTCGTCTATCCCTGAGCCTGTATCTGAGACGGTGATTACAACTTCCTTAGCATGTACGTCTTTATCTAATTTCATTGTGATTATACCGTTTATTGGCGTATGTCTTAAGGCATTATCTAATAAATTGACAATAACCTGTGTCATCCGATCCTCGTCTAATTCTAGTTCTATGTTATCAGATAGTATTTTAATGATAAGGGAGATCTCCTTTTCATCTGTTAACGCCATAAAATTTGAAGTTACTTTTTCTAAGAAATTGCCAACATTAATAGGCTGTTTCTTTAAAGGTAACTTTCCCGCTTCAGCTAAGCTCAACTGTTGAAGGTCATTTACTAGACGTGATAAACGGTATACCTCGTCAACTAAAAGCATAATTTCTTTTTCGTCTGCCTTAATGACCCCTTCTTGAATTGATTCTAACTTTCCGCGAATAATTGCTAAAGGCGTTCGCAACTCATGGGCAACATCTGCCATCAGCTTTTGTCTAAGCTTTTCATTTTGCTGAAGCTGCTCTGCCATCTGATTAAACGCCTGTGAAAGATGATAGAATTCATCCTTTTGATCTACGATGACCCGAAACGAGGTATCGCCTGCAGAAACCTTTTCAATCCCGACAAGCAGTTTTTTTACTGGTTTCGTTAAACTTTTCGTGATGAAAAAGCCTACGAATACAGCAATTAAACTCCCTAATACTGTACCTAAAACAATTGTAGTATTAGTGGAGTGAATGTATTGTTTCACTAGATTTTGCTGAATGAGATCTTCTTCACGAATAAAAATTAATTCGCCAATTTTTTCATCACCAACTAGTAAGTCGCGATGGACACCGATGATATCAGAAGCTTTTTTTCCATTAAACTCTCGATTAGAATCGGCAATAACAACTCCCTGTTTATCAGCGATTACGATATGTTGATTAAAAATCATCGCACTTCCCATCATTTGGGCATGTCTTCTTCCCATTATTGGATTTTGTTGCAACACTTGCTCTACATTAGCGTAAGTGCCATACGCTTCATAATAATTCTCAAAATATTGCGCTAATCTATCAATCATCCCCATTTCCTGATTAACTAAAAATTGCTGAAACCCAGTTTTTATTTGATTTTGAAAAAAAACAAATTGAAAAAAGCCCGTTACCAACACAATCGATAGAACAGCAATAATGAGTTTTGGTAGTAATTTCATTCTTCTCCACCAAAGCGGTAGCCAATCCCATACAAAGTGTCGATATATTTAGGTTGATGGGGGTTATCCTCTACCTTTTTTCTTAAATTACTAACATGAGTATCAATTGAACGCTCATAATTAGCATAAGCTTCACCAAAAGCAATATTCATTAATTGCAGACGACTATAAACGCGGCCAGGCTTTTGCGCTAGCGTAACTAAAATTTTAAACTCCGTCGGGGTTAAGTTCACTTTTTTTTCGTTAACAAACACTTCATATGTAGATAGATTGATTACCATGTCCCCACGCACAAGCTTTTCATCCTCATCTACATCGGTATCAACAGCTGCCGTTCTTCTTAAAACGGCCTTCATTCGCGCCGTAAGCTCGCGAAGACTAAACGGCTTTGTAATATAATCATCAGCCCCCATTTCTAAACCTACTATTTTATCAATCTCATCTGTTTTGGCAGTGAGCATAATGACAGGGATATTCTTTTGAATCGCGTGAATTTCCTTAAGCGCTTCATAGCCGTCCATTTCCGGCATCATAATATCGAGAAGAACAATATCAATTTGCTCATTCTTTACAGTTTGCACAGCACTCTTTCCATTGGCCGCTTCTATCGTTTCATAGCCTTCATTCTGCAAATAAGAGGCAATCATTTCTCTTATATTATGCTCGTCATCAACTACCAATACTTTTTTTACCATCTTGGACCACCTCTCTATTCATTATAATTGGAATCTATAAATTTTCACAGAAACAGATGATAGATTATTTCGCTGCTTTATACGCAGAAAAAAGCTCTGAGATTATAAACCTCAGAGCCTTCGGTATTTATCCTCACCACCACATCGGACCAGTGCCCATTCGGCCTTGGCCCATTCCTGGTTGTCCACTAGGCATCATTGGACAAGGACTGCCTTTATAGATGCCTGCACCTTTACCGCGAGGACCAACACCTTCCGCATTAATCATCGCTTCAACCATTGCTTTCATGTTTTTAAGCATTGCATCCTTTTGGTCTTTCGTAATTGTCTTTGCTTTAACCATTTCATTTAATGCTACTTCTCTGTCAGCCATCACAGCTTTGACTACATCGGCTGCATCAAGTTTTTTTTCTTTTAATAATTCGGCTATCGGTTTGCCATCTAAGCGAGCTTTATAAAGCTCATCTGTTGTCATTCCTAGCTTTTCAGCGATAATCTCATGCATATTGCCTTGAAAATATTGCCCCATAAAGGATCCCATTCTACCGAACTGTGAGAAATTATCATTAGGTTGAATTTTGGCTGGAGCCTCTGCTGCCATTCCTGAAGTTGGTGCAGCCATTCCTACTACCAAACCGCCGACAATTGCAGCACGTAATAACATCTTCCTGACTTTCATCATAAGTACCACCCTTCTATTTATTTTGATTTCTCTTACTATCTTAATAATAGAAGAAAACGTTTCAGGCACCGTCAGGAAATTGTCAAGATTTTATTAAGATTTTTAATGATAAAAAATAGTCGCATCAACCATTCCCACTGCTTCTACGATTAAATCATCAAAGGCTTTTTTGGCGTTCAATCGTAAGGATGCCTCTTCTAAATAAGAGTGCTTTTCTTTTTCTTCTTCATATAATTTTTCTTTCACTTTTTCAGAGTTTATAATCGTGTAATAGCGCTGTTCCTCATATTTCCAAAACTTTTCCTCTCCAAATGTTGCCACCATCTCTTGAAAGGTAGAATTAGAAGCCTCTTCTTTTTTTAACTCTTCTATTCTTTGTTGCACCTCTTCTGTTGTCGCAGATACGCCTTTTTCTTCTGCCAAATAATCGATTGCCTTTAATTCGATAATTTGCGTAATGATTGTTTTTTCAGGTGGGCATGTGTTTTGGCCTGCCTTATTTGCTAAAACGTTTTGTAATTTCGCTCGAAAACATTCGTAATCAATTTCTTCTTCGGTAATTTTCTTGCCGCCAACACTGGCATATACTTGTTCTTCTTGCTTCGTTTCCGCCCCATTGGCGCTATCGCCGCTCTTTTGACTATTTTGATTTGCTGGTGCTTCATTGTTTTGACTGCAGCCTGCGAACACTACGAATGAGAAAGCTAAAAGTATATATTTTAATTTTTTTATCATTTTTTTCACCTTTAAAATTCCGACTTTTGGATATACCGATTCGTTAAAATTTCTTGATATATATCCTCTAAAGTAATCTCTTTTACTTCTATATCCTTGACATCCTCATAGGATTGCAAAGCTTTCAAAACAGATAGTTTTTCATCATACTTACACGAGATAATATAAAAGCCTTTTTGGCTTTCAATTGGATAATTAAATTTCTCCCTAAATTCCGTTTCATCAATCGGCTGATGAAACGATACTTTTATTTTCACTTCATTTTTGGCCTTTCTTTTTAATTGCGGGATACTGCCTAAGGCAACAATTTCCCCATCACTTATAATTCCAACCCGATTAGCTAAATCTTCGACTTCACTTAATATATGTGAGGCAAAAATAATCGTTGTTCCTTCTTCATTTAATTTTTTCATAACGTTTTTGAACTGAATTGCCCAGAAAGGGTCTAATCCTGATGTTGGTTCATCTAAAATTAACAGTGGTGATTTCGGCAATAAGGCAATTGCAAAACCAATCCGTTGTGTCATCCCTTTCGAAAAATCTCCAACTTTTTGATTTCTATGATCGCTTAGACCGACGATTTCAAGCACTTCATCTTCATTTTTTTCGGGAATTTTCTGCAATTCTGCAAAAAAATGAAGTGTTTCCTTCGCTGTTAAATGCGGGTATAAGGCCATAATTTCTGGCAAATAGGAAAAATATTGTTTTGCTTCTTTTTGGAAAGGAGCAATGTCTTTTCCGTTTATTTTTATTGTTCCAGAGCTTGTTTGAATTAAACCAGTCAGCATTTTAATAAGCG